>NZ_CFETID010000003.1:0-200963 GCF_983967925.1 Croceicoccus sp.
TGCTAGATCATTGATCTGGTGTTGTCAAAAGCCTTACGCGAACAGTCTGCCTTGCCCTTGGAGAATGTCGGCTTTCGAAATCTGGATCTGTATCTTCAATTTCCGGAATGAGGGCGCGTAGCTGCCGGGGCTTGCTACTTGCCTCGACGGCGGCTTTCGCGGCTTAGCCTCCTGAAAGCGGACCGGAAGCTTTCCACCCCGTTGCGGACATTCGCCTGGGCAGAATTCCTTACCGCAAGCTGCCGTCAATTAGGCTCATCCTGATCGAATTCGCTGGCATCCGAGCTCGAGTAGACTTCCTTGGCGGCTTGCATCCCGTTCAACGCTGCTGGAAATCCGGCATACACGCTCATCTGGATGATAATTTCCTCGATCTCGCTCTTCGTAAGACCGACATTGAGTCCGGCTTGGATGTGGACCTTCAACTGGGGCTGTGCCGTGCCCATCGCCGTAAGGGCTGCGATCGTCGCGATCTCTCGTTCGCGGAGGCCAAGACCGGGCCGTGCGTAGATATCGGCGAACGGGTATTCGATGGTGTAGCGGGCAAGATCCGGCGATATGTCCTTTAAGCTTTCAACCACCTTCTCTCCGGCTTCACCGTCGATTCTGCGAAGATTCTCGAGGCCTCTTTCGAACCTGTCAGTCATGACCATTCCTTCATTAAGCGAGTTGCCAGCGAATGCATCGCTGGAGCAAGCAGCAGACTGATGAGGGGAACAAGGATTGCCGTCAGAATGAGTGTCTGAAATCCAAGCGCCATATCGCTCGCGATGAACCTCAGCAGCTTGAGCATCCCGGTCACAAGCGGCCATACGACGAGCCAGACGAGCATGGTCCGCAATATAACGATCCGGAATGTCATTTGTCGGCTGCTGGATCGGGACGGTGAAGGATGGCGAAGTATCCCGGCAGAACCTCGTCGAGCTTGGCTTTCCCCGAGAGAGTAAGGGTCACGTTCCGGGAGCGAGCATCTTCTGAGTTTTCCGAAATCGCGATCAGGCCAGCCCGTTCCAAGCCCTGCAAGGTGCGCGTGACGACGGGCCGCGATACGTCCAGCCTTTCGGCAATTTCACTTGCAGCGAGGCAGTTTCGCTCGGGTTCGCGGTCGATAAGGATCATCATCAAAAAGCGAAGCTGCGAGAGGTCATGGCGCGCGAAGTATGCTTCCAGCTCGCGGATCAGCAGGCTCGCGCGTCGCATCAACCGAAGCGCGTCGAGCACTCTGTCGACATCGACATCGGCGAATTGGTCGGCATAACCGTCGACCATTTGTCGGCTGGGAAGTTCTTTAAGAAAGAACATCAGCCTTACCGAACCGGACGGAGATGAAGGATTTGCGGCTCTTCTGCCAGCCAGTCCCGGTAGGCTTCAAAGACGGCCCGGGTGTATGGTTGATCGTGGTGCGATGCCAGTGCCGCCTCGTCTCGCCATTCCTCATAGAGATACAGTGTTCCGTCCTGTGCATTTTCGCTGAGACGAAACTCCATGCAGCCGGGTTCGGCGCGCGTCTGTTCGATGATCTCGCAGATGGCCTCGCGCGCCTTGTTGTAGTGCGTTGGATGCGGCGCGATCCGTGCGATGATGTTCAACTGATGGATCATGACATTCCTTTAGTTATCATGCTAACTATATAATTCAGGGTGATGGCTGGTCAAGTCCAGAACTTCCTGAAAGCAGACCGTCCGCTAACACCCAATTCACGACATTAAAGCGTCACGATTATTGACCCAAAAGCTGACACAAAGGCCGTCCACGAGCGTGGCTGCAACCAATCGTCGAACATCCAGTGTGCGCTCGCAATGCGAATATCTGGCTCTTGGTGTGCGATGACCGCGTCGTTTTGCTGCCATGGCGTTGCATCATTCAGCGACGCTCTTAGACACTGCCGCTCCAGAAATTTTGCCGCTTGGTTGCAGATCAGAAGCACACCCGCGACCCTATCACGGCAGGTCGCTGGCAGCGCCGGATGCAGTCGCGATGCATTCCGCTTGCAGGCGTAATCGGAGTAATTATTCGTCCGTAAGCGTCTGATTTGAAGCGAGAAAATGAGGGCGAGATAAAAGCGCCGCCGTCGGTCGGGGCGCAGGTGGTTGGTTTCGTTCAGTAATATGCGACGGCACCCGTAGTGCTCCTGCGGCGCTCCTTTCGAAAAGTTCTTTTTTATCAAACAGATTGGCGACGGCGCTTGGCGTTCTGTGCTGTTTTCGTTCGGAAACCCGCTTTCGCCCGGACGTCCTTTGCCGTCCAGATGAGCATCGGTGCATTTGACTGGAGTGCTTGCCCCAGGCCTCTGCGCTGCGGCGAAAGAACGGCAGCTGCAGCGTAGGAACGTCATGTGGCCCAGGGTGCCCTAATCGGCCGATACTCGGTGCCGATGGCGGGCCGGCCTGTCCCCTCCATGCTCCCCAAGGTCGGTCCGTCATCACCCGACAGATGAAAGGATCGACCGCTATGCCATCTGCAAGCACGACAGAGCATCTTCGCGAGCAATGCGGGCCCCAGGCCATCGAACCGATCGCCATGCGCGTACCCGAAGCCTGTCGCTATCTCGGGATCGGACGCAGCACACTCTATGTGCTCATTTCCAGAGACGAGATCGAGATCATCAAGATGGGGAGCGCAACCCTCGTGCTCACCGCCAGCCTGCGCTCGCTGGTTGAGCGGCTGCGTCGTCCTGCCGATCAGGTAACGGGGACCACTTTATGATTACGGCGCATCCTGACTTGCTGAAAGCTGTGGTGCTTGCCGCAATCGTGAGCATGCCAGATCATTCCAAACGTCAGCTGGTCTCGAAGATGAAAGAGCGGCGTGCAAACGCAGAAGAAACACTGGCCGCCAGATTGGTGATTGCGCTTTCGCAGCGGTCCTAGGCTTTCTGACTATGGCAGCTACGCGCCCCATCTCGGTCATTCAACGTTCTGTGATCGCTGCCCGATAGCTGCCTTTCGAACGCGCGGACGATGCCACTGCACCCTTCGCACTTGCAACATTTTTGCTTAGCCGCTAAGTGCCCGCAATCCACCGGACCCGGCCGCGCCGGGTGGCTCGGCCCGGCGCCTATCCCCGGGACAACCTTTCAGACCGGCATTCTGGCCGCACAAAGTGTTCGCAGCTGAGCGATGCTTCCGCGCATCGTGCCGGTCGTGTGAGTCGTGTTAGGGTTCACATGTTCGATATTCCCACGCTTAGGCGTGAATGGCTTTCCAATCCCCGGCGCGACATTCTCGCCGGCATCGTCGTCGCGCTTGCGCTCATTCCCGAGGCAATCGGCTTCTCCATCATTGCCGGGGTCGATCCGAGGGTCGGCCTTTACGCGTCGTTCTCGATCGCGGTCATCATCTCGCTCGTAGGCGGGCGACCGGGCATGATCTCGGCAGCCACCGCAGCTATCGCCGTTCTCGTTCTGCCGCTCATCCAACAATACGGCGTCGAATACCTCTTCGCAGCAACGATCCTGATGGGCGTCATTCAGGTCATCGCAGGTTTCCTACGGCTGCACCTGCTGATGCAATATGTGTCGCGCTCGGTCATCACAGGGTTTGTCAACGCATTGGCGATCCTGATCTTCATCGCACAGCTGCCGGAACTCACCGGCGTGCCGATGCTGACCTACGTGCTGGTCGCCGCGGGACTGGCGGTCATCTACATCCTTCCGCGCCTCACGAAGGCCATTCCCTCGCCGCTGGTCGCGATCATCATCCTGACGACGGTAGTCTACTACATGGGCATGGATGTGCGCACGGTGGGCGATATGGGTGAGTTGCCCTCGTCGCTGCCTTCGTGGCTCATTCCCGACGTTCCGTTCACGCTTGAGACGTTGCAGATCATCCTGCCCTACTCGGCAACGATGGCGGCGGTCGGCCTGCTCGAGTCCATGCTGACCGCGCAGATCGTCGACGACCTGACCGATACGGGGTCCGACAAGCGGCAGGAGATGAAGGGCCAGGGCATCGCAAACTTCTTCACCGGCTTCCTCGGCGGGATGGGCGGCTGCGCCATGATCGGCCAGTCGGTCATCAACGTGAAGTCGGGCGGCGAAACGAGACTTTCGACCTTCGTATCGGGCGTCTTCCTGCTGTTTCTTCTCCTGGTGCTCGGCCCGCTGGTCGCGATCATTCCGATGGCATCACTGGTTGCGGTCATGATTATGGTATCGATCGGCACCTTCTCGTGGCGCTCGATCAAGGACATCCGCACCAATCCCTGGCAGTCGTCGGTGGTCATGATCGTCACGGTAGTCGTGGTCGTGTGGACGCATGACCTGGCGCAGGGCGTGCTCGCTGGTGTGATCCTTTCGGGCCTGTTCTTCGCCAGCAAGGTGAAGCGGTTGTTCACGGTCGATACCGACCTGTCCGCCGACGGCACGACGCGGACCTATCGCATTGGGGGCCAGGTCTTCTTCGCTTCTTCCGATCGCTTCGTCGAAGCGTTCGACTACAAGGAAGTGCTCGACCGGGTGGTGATCGACGTCAGCCGCGCGCACTTCTGGGACATCTCGGCGGTGGGCACGCTCGACAAGGCGATCCTCAAGTTCCGCCGCGAGGGCACCGCGGTAGAGGTCCGCGGCCTGAACGAGGAGAGCGCCGGGATGATCGAGCGCTATGCTATCCATGACAAGCCCGGCGCCGATGCGCAGCTGGGAGGACACTGATGGGAGATACAGCAATGGAAAACGTCCTCGCGGCGATAGATGCCTCGGCCTACGCCACCAGCGTTTGCGGTTATGCCGGGTGGGCGGCAAAGCGGCTGTCGCTTCCGGTCGAACTGCTCCACGTCGTCCAGAGACAGGACGCCATCACGGCGCGCAAGGACCTGTCCGGTGCCATTGGCTTGGGCGTCAAGAGCGACCTCATGGAAGAGCTTGTCCGCCTTTCCGAAGAAGGCAGTCGGACCGAGATCGAGAAAGGCCGCGTCATGCTAAAAGCGGGCGAACAGTTGCTGCGTGAATCGGGCATTACGGACATCTCGACGCTTCATCGCCACGGCGGGGTGGTCGAGACCATTCTCGAGCGCGAAGATCACGCCCGCGTGGTTGTCATGGGCAAGCGCGGCGTCGGCCACGAATATGCCTCGGACCATATCGGCTCGATGATCGAGCGCGTGGTGAGGTCGAGTGAAAAGCCGGTGCTGGTCGCATCGCGCGAATATGCAGAACCGGAGCACGTCGTCTTCGCCTATGATGCCAGTCCCGCCGCGGAACGCGCGCTGGAGCGTCTGGCCAACTCACCGCTGTTCGACGGTCTGCCGGTCACCATCGTCATGGCAGAGGCGGATGGCGAAGCGCAGCGTGAGATGCTGACCAGGGCAGAAGCGGGATTCGCTTCCGACCACCCCGTTACCGTCGTGATGGAGCGGGACAAGGCCGAAAAGGTCATTCCCGGCGTCGTTGCCGCCACCGAGCATTCGCTGCTGCTTATGGGTGCCTATGGGCATTCGCCAATACGTCGCATGATTGTGGGCAGCACGACCACTGAAATGGTTCGCACCGTCAAGGCTCCGGTGCTGATGGTGCGCTGACGTGTCGATCGATCCTGCAACGTTCCGCAATCCTTTGCTGCAAAGGCTCGCCGAACTGGACGAGCAGGATCGCATCTCCGCGAAGGATCGCGATCCGGTGACGCTGGACCAGGAGAGCGTGGGCCGACTTTCTCGCATCGATGCGATGCAGGTGCAGGCAATGGCGCTGGCGCAGAAGCGGCGGCGGAAGGCCGAACGTGCAGGCATCGCGGCAGCTCTCCAGCGGATCGAGGAAGGGGAGTTCGGCTATTGCATCGAATGCGGCGACCAGATTGCCGAGGGTCGGCTGCGGAATAATCCGACGGTGATAAAGTGTCTGGAGTGCGCTGCCGGGAGTGCCTGAGACGAGCGGTTTACGGTAGGTTTACCCGAGCCTGTCAGGTTCTCCAACCATGACAGCCTATATCGAAAGCGACGGATTACGGCTGCGCCGCAAGGTGCGGGCCCTTGTATTGAACGAGAACGACGAGGTGCTCCTCGTGCGGCCGCATGGATATCGCGATGGGGAATGGACCCTTGCGGGCGGCGGCGTGGAAGAGGGCGAATCTCCCGTCGAGGCTATGCGCCGAGAGCTAGCGGAAGAATTAGGCGTCGGGCTGGAGGCCGAGTTATCGGAACTGCCGGTAACCAACCGGTTCATTTACTCGGCAGAGCACAAGGTGAAACGCAACCTTGACCATGACGGGCAGGACGCGGTGATGTTCGCGTGCCGTATTGATCGCAGCCACCCGCTCCACTTGCAGGCTGAAGAGATAGCCGACGCCCGCTGGTTTCCCGCAGATGATGCTCTTGCAGCGTTTCCCGTGCAAAAGCAGCGCGACATTTACATCCGCTGCCTCAGCGAGCTTTCTCGCTCTGCTTAACGGTCGGTCGGCTTAATCTTCGGACTGTGAATGTGGAGCGCATGCTCGCCGCGGATACTGGTCCTGATCTCCGAGCAACTCTTGAGCCGGAGCAATTCCTTCATCGCCGTCAGATTGGCTGCTTCCACAGGCGTGGCGCGAAGGTCTTGAAAACCAGCCCCGCGCCAATCAATCCGAGGCCCAGCACCCAGATATCGACCGGAACCCAGAAGGCGAGAAAAAGGCACGAAGCGAGGCCCAGGACGGAGATCCATCTCGGATATAGCCGCTGATCGTCGGGCAGGCGCAGCGCCGCGAGGTTGGAGATCGCGTAATAGATCAGGACCGTGAAGGCGCTGAACGCCCAGACCGTCTCGACGCTGCCAATTGCTGCCAGCCCGGTTACGAGCACACCAACCAGTATGACTGCAGAAGCTGGTTCCTTTTCCGCTTCGGTCAATCGGCCGAAGACTGGCGGAATATCGCCTCGTCGCCCCATGGCGAGCACCACGCGCGACAGTCCGAGGATCAGGTTCAGCAACACGCCAAGCATCGCAGTGATAGCGCCTATTGCCACCAACAAGGCAAGCGAACGCGACCCCATGGCGGTGGCGGCGGTCTGGAGGGTAGTTGCCTGCCGGTCCGGCGCGTCCGCAAAAACGGCAGTTCCAACGATGCCCACGACCACCGCCGCCACGCATATGTAGAGGGCCGCCGTCACCGCAACCGTGACGATGATGGCCCGGGGGATCGTCCGATGCGGCTCCCGCACCTCCTCGCCAAGAGTGGCAATGCGACCGTAGCCCGTGAAGGCAACGAACATTAGCGCTGACGCATAGAGGAACGCCGATGCTGGAGATTCTTCACGGTCCGAGAAAAAGGGCGTCCAATTTGAACTACCGGTTGCGAACGCACTCGGAGAACCGAAGAGGATGAAGCCGCCCAGCGCCGCGAGCGTCACCGAAACGATTGCGATATTCACCCAGCTTGAGCGCTTGATTCCAGCGAGCACCAAAAGCGTGAAAAACAAGACCGAACCCATCGCGACCCAAGGCATTGCCGCCGCACCTCCGCCTGCCATCGGCAGCGCATAGCCTGCGAAACCCAGCGCTGCGGTGGCGGCGGAAGCCGATTTCGCACAGAGGAACATCCAGCCTGCGGTGAGCCCGAGGCGCGGGTTGAGGTAGCGATAACCGTATTCATAAGTGCCACCACTCACGGGGTGACTGGCGGCGAGCTGCGCGCTCGACAGGGCGTTGCAGGTCGCAACCAGCGCGGCAAGCGCGATCGCCAGGAGGACCGATGGGCCAGCAACCCCAGCGGCGATACCGATGCTGACGAATACGCCGGTTCCGACCATCGAGCCGAGGCCCATCATGATCGCGCCTCCTATGCCGAGGTCACGCGATAGTCGGTGGCTCGATTCGTTCATCTATATAACCTTGGTATCGTGTGCGAACTCCCAACGGGAGCCCGCGCAGAGAGCGTTGGGTAACTGAAATGGGCGGCGGGATTTCGGTAAACCGCCGGGCCTATGTTACATGATGTCTAGCGGTATTGGCAGCGCACCACTCATCGAACTCCATCAAGATGAGGGGTTCAAGGCAATCGCCGATATGTCCTTTTGTGGATCGATGGCGCGACCTGCTTCCTTGCGTTCCGAGTAGCGGTCGACCAACTGTTCGGCGTGCGGCCGCAGCAGCACCGTGAAGCGGACGAGCTCCTCCATGACGTCCACGATGCGGTCGTAGAGCGGCGAGGGTTTCATCCTGCCCGCCCCGTCGAACTCCTCGTATGCCTTAGGCACGCTGGACTGGTTTGGAATGGTGAACATCCGCATCCAGCGGCCGAGCAGACGCAGCGTGTTGACGGTGTTGAAGGACTGTGAGCCCGCCGACACCTGCATGACTGCCAGCGTCCGCCCTTGGGTAGGGCGCATTCCCCCGATGCTGAGCGGCAGGTGATCGATCTGGGTCTTCATGATGCCGGTGATCTGGCCGTGCCGCTCCGGGCTGCACCACACCATGCCGTCGGACCAGAAGGCGTGCTCGCGCAGTTCGTGGACGGCAGGATGGTCGTCACCGCCGATCTGGTCAGGCAGCGGCAGATCGGAGGGATCGAAGATGCGCGTCTCAGCGCCAAACAGCTGGAGCAGTCGCGCGGCTTCCTCGACCGCGAGACGCGAATACGAGCGCTCCCGCAGGGAGCCGTAGAGCAGCAGGATTCGCGGCGGCGGCTGGTCGGCGCCAAGACCAACGGCAGGGCGGGCATGGATGAAGGCGGGGTCGAGCGACGGGAAGGTGTCGGGATCGGTGAGTGGGCGTAAACGGGACATGAGCGAGCTCCGTAGATCAGGCCAGCGTCAGGCGAAGAGCTAGCGCGGCCAAGGTCACCAGCAGGATCGGCGTGGTCAGCGTGATGCCGACGCGGAAGTAATAGCCCCAGCCGATTTTCACGCCCTTCTGTCCCAGCACATGCAGCCATAGCAGGGTCGCGAGCGAACCGATCGGGGTGATCTTCGGCCCGAGGTCGCAGCCGATTACGTTGGCGTAGATCATCGCGTCGCGAACGGGGCCGGTGGCGCCCGTAGCGTCGATCGACAGCGCGCCGACGAGGACGGTTGGCATGTTGTTCATCCCTGAGGAAAGCACGGCCGCCAGGATGCCCGTCCCGAAGGTAGCGCCCCACACACCGCCCTCTGCCGAGCGTTCGAGCAGTTCCGCTATAGCGGCGGCGAGCCCGGCGTTGCTCATGCCGTAAACGACCAGATACATGCCGAGTGAGAAGATCACGACCTGCCAGGGGGCCTCGCGGATCACCTGGCCGGTCGGAATGACTCGTCCGCGCGCGGCGATCGCGATCAGCGCCAGCGCGCCGACGGCGGCGACCGCGCTGATCGGAACGCCGAGCGGATCGAGGACGAAGAAGCCGACCAGCAGCAATGCCAGCACCACCCATCCGGCGCGGAAGGTCGCTCGGTCGCGGATCGCCTCTGCAGGAAGGCGAAGCTGGGCGACATGGTAGCTGGCGGGAATGTCCTTCCGGAAGAACAGCATCAAAGCCACTAGCGTGGCCGCGATGGCGGCAAGATCGACCGGCACCATGACCAGCGCATACTCGCCGAACCCAATGTCGAAGAAGTCGGCCGACACGATATTGACAAGGTTCGAGACGACCAACGGTAGGCTGGCAGTATCGGAGATGAATCCCGCTGCCATGACGAAGGCCAATGTCGCCTTGGCATTGTAGCCCAGCGCCCGGAGCATCGCGATCACGATGGGGGTTAGAATCAGCGCGGCCCCATCGTTGGCGAAGATGGACGCAACGCCTGCACCGAGCAGCACCACGAGCACGAACAGCATGCGCCCGTTTCCGCGGCCCCATCGTGCGACATGGAGCGCGGCCCACTCGAAGAATCCCGCCCGGTCGAGGATGAGGCTGATGAGGATGATCGCAACGAAGGCGCCGGTCGCATTCCAGATGATGTTCCACACCACTGGAATGTCGGCGAGTGAGATGACGCCGGTGGCAAGCGCCAGCAGTGCTCCGCCGATCGCGCTCCACCCGATGCCGAGCCCACGCGGCTGCCAGATCACCAGCGTGATGGTGGCAATGAAGATCGCGATCGCGAGCAGCATCAGGCGATACGCTTGCCCGCTACGTCCGCGACCTGCTCGCCGTCCTCCTTGGTGAAGGCGCCCTGCTGTGGGCTTGGCAAAATGTCGAGCACCGCCTCGGACGGACGGCACAGGCGGACGCCGAGCGGGGAGACGACGAGTGGTCTGTTGATGAGGATCGGGTGCTCCATCATCGCGTCCACCAGCGCTGTATCGCCCAGGCTCTCATCGCCGAGCCCCAGTTCGGCAAAAGGCGTGCCCTTTTCGCGCAGCACCTCCCTCGGACTTAGCCCGGCGCGCTCCATCAGGCTTTCCAGCATCGCTCGCGATGGCGGTGTCTTCACATAATCGACCACATGCGGCTCGATTCCGGCATTGCGGATCATCGCCAGCGTGTTGCGCGAGGTGCCGCAGTCGGGATTATGATAGACGACGATGTCGGTGGTCATTCAGGATTCCTTGGCCTTGGCGCTCGCGCCTTCTTCGCGGCCGATGGCGGCCAATTTGCTGCGCACAGACATTTCGTCGATGCTCGGGAGCGGCAGCATCAGGAACAGCTCGATCCGGCGTTTGAGATAGCTGAGCGCATCGACGAAAGCCTGCCGCTGGCCATCGCCCTCGACCGTGGCGGGATCTTCTACGCCCCAATGCGCGGTGAGCGGCTTGCCTGGCCATATCGGACAGCTCTCGCCCGCTGCGTTGTCGCAGACGGTGAAGATGAAATCGAACTCGGGTGCGCCGGGCTTGGTGAACTCGCTCCAGTTCTTCGAGTGCAGGCCATCGGTCGGATAGCCGAAGCTCTCCAGCACATCGAGCGACATCGGATGCACCTCGCCCTTGGGTTGGCTACCCGCGCTGTAGGCACGAAAACGACCTCCGCCCATTTTGTTCATCAACGCTTCGCCCAGGATCGAGCGGGCTGAGTTGCCCGTGCACAGGAACAGGACATTGTAAGGTTGGTCAGGCACTGTCGGCTCCATCAGCAGCAATGGGAGAGTTCGGCCACGAGCGGCTCGCAAAGCTCTGCGCGGCCCTCACAACAATCCTTGGCGAGGAACAGCATCAGGTCGCGCAGGACCTCGATGTTCGCGCGCTGGATCATCTGCCGCCCCCGCTTTTCCGGCAAGACGAGACCAGCGCCGACGAGGATCGCGAGGTGACTTGAGAAGGTGCTCTGGGTCAGACCCGAGGCGTCTACGAGCTGGCCTGTGGAGAGCCCGTCGGGCTCGCTGCGCACGAGACGGCGGAACGCATCAAGCCGCGTTGGGTGCGCCAGAGCAGAGAGTACATCGAGTGCCGAGGTCGACTTCATACATCGGCAATTATCGATGGATTGATCGGCCGTCAATTCCCATCGATATTTGCCGATGAATAGAGGGTGGATTCGACGGAACTGCGCAATGACACTTCGCGGTCCGGACGACCGGATGCGGCTTTCTAAATCCCATAACCAGACTGTCTGCTGCCGGCCCCGTTCCAGCCATTTCGCGTATCGACGTTGCACCGAGAAACAAACCTGTTCGAAGCTTGCTCATCCTTGCAATCGACGACGGATAGCGGTGGAAAATTCTGGACATTCAGTGCCGCAATGAGGCATTGTTTAACCGTCGAACATCAATGACGACTTGGACGTGTGGTAACGACTGTGGGTACGGGCTAGGCGGCTGAAGGATAAGAAAAAGATTTCAATTCATTAGGTTGAGACCTAAGAAATCCTCCGTCTCCGCCATCGCGCCTTGATTTGATTGAAAGTTTTTCAAGATCGGCGCGGCGTTCCTCTAAACCTCCCCCGTAGTGCATGGCATAACGAGCGTTTCACCCGCCGCTTCCTCTCTTCAAAACTGCTTCAAAGCGGCAGAAAAACGCTGGTCACACGAGAGAAGTGGTCGCTCATCCGGCACCGCTTCCGCCCCTTCACCGCTGGCGCTTGGCATCTCGACCCATTGCGCGTTTTCGCTAGGCCGCGAGGCGCTTGGGCCAGCCGCAGCGCTTGCATGGGACTGTCCGCCGCCTTTATCGTTTCGGCGTCGATCGGCATCAAAGCGGAATTGACCCGCATGGAAATGGCCCTATGGCCCGTTGCAGCTACTCTCGCTCAGCGACACTAAAATGGCATGGGGTAATTTGATGGATTGCGCTGATCGGGCATTCCGCATGGCGGCATCCTTCATCATCGATGCCGACCCGGTTTTTGCATACACTGGCTGGAACCTTGTCCATTCGATCCTGAAGCACACCGCGCTCGCGCCTTCGGATATTCACGTCCAGTGTACGCCTGAGGTCGCAGATCGAGTTTTGGAACGGTTCCAAAGCCTGGGTTGTCAAACCCATCGGCTCACCCGTTTCGGAGATGGCAGGTACTGCAACAAGCTGGCCGCATGGGAGAATCTGCGGGATCAGGACATAGATCATGTCGTATTCTTGGATACCGACATGATTTGCATCTCTGACTTCACTGCTTTCCTCCCGAAAGATGCGATTGGCGGCAAGGTTGTGGATCATCCCAACCCTGAGCTGGACCTGCTTGATGATCTCTTCAATCGCGCGGGTTTCGCTGACCGGCCTCCCATCATTCAGGTGGAAGCGTCAGAAGGCACGACTTACCAGGGCAACTGCAATGGCGGCTTCTATTCCGTCCCATCACGATTTGCCGACACGCTCTTCGATGTTTGGCGAAAGCGGGCTGAGCAACTGCTTGCAGACATCGAGCCGCTTCGCGCAGTCGGCAAGGAAAAGCATGTAGACCAGATCTCGTTCTGCATGGCCTTGCATGAAACCGCGCTGCCGTATGTGAGCCTGCCGTCGAACGTGAATTACTATCTGCATTTCCCTGGCCCGCATACCCAGTTCGACCCCGGTCGCCCCCTCGCGCTCATTCATTATCACAACCAATCGTTGAACGTCCTCGGCTTGCTTGAGCCTCTCGGCGCGGTCGAACCCCATGAGGTCGAAGGGACGCGGCTGGCAAACGCGCTGATCAGAGAGCATTTCGATACCCAGCTGTTCTGGGACCTCAGATATGATCTATTCCCTGAACGGGGTTCCGGCATAGGCTCTCGCGGCGACAATCTTGCTTACAAGCGAGATCTCCTGGTCGCGGAAGGCATTGAAAATGCTTCCTCGGTTCTGGACGTCGGTTGTGGCGACCTCGAGGTGGTCGGCAGCCTGGATCTGCATGACTACCTGGGTCTCGACCAATCCCGGCAGAGCCTCGACGTCGCTCGGACGAAACGCCCGGACTGGCAATTCATGCTGGCCCCTTGTGACGCGCCCGCTGCCGAGTTTGTGATTTGTTTCGAGGTCTTGATCCACCAGCGTTCACTGGACGAGTACCGGCAGCTGGTCGAGTACGTGGCCCAAAGGACCCTGAAGCGCCTGATAATCTCTGGGTACGATGCCCAGGACGATCATGTTGCAGCGAACCATATGATCTACTTCCACGAGCCTTTGCGCCTGAGCCTTGAAGCGACCGGGCGCTTCTCCTCGATCCAGCAGATCGGCGGCCATTCCGATGTCGTCATATATCGCTGCGATGTAGGCTGATCGCGAAGTTACCATCGGCATTGCTGGACGTGATTGCTCGTCCTTCCCGATCCAAAGGACAATCCCGAGCGGATTGCGCCGGCTCCTTGGCACTATGGCTCCCTGCGGGGCATCGAACTGGCCAGAGCCTTGGCCGGTTTGTCCGCCATTCCCTGAAACATTCCCGGCTCTTCCCGCACGCCTAGGCGAACAGGCGCGCCAGAAACAGCGCCGCGCAGATCAGGCAGCCCAGCGCGGGTATGACCGCGGGATAGGTGCGAACGCCCGGCGGCACAGGATCGCCCCGCGCCTTCATGGCCAGAAGTGCCCCGCAAGCGGCGGTGAAGATCAACAGCATCAGCAGGCTGGTGCCGGCGGCAAGCTGTTCGGTGGGAAACGCGGCGGCCAGCAGAGCGACGACCGTTCCGCCCAGCATGGTGGCGGCCACCGGCGTGGCGGTGCGCGGATGGACCCTGGCCAGCCACAGGGGCGCCGACCCGCGCCTGCTGCCCAGATCGTGGATCACCCGCGCCGCCATGACGATCTGCGCCAATGCGCCGTTCAGGATCGTGAGGAGCCCGATCATCGCGATTATGTCGGCGGGGCCGCCATGCCTTGCAAGAACATCGCTGAGCGGCGCGCCGCTTTGCGCCAGCCTTTCGGCGGGCATCGCCGATACCGCCACCGCCGCGACCAGAAGGTAGAGGATCGATGCTCCCGTCAGCGAAGCGATGATCGCAAAGGGGATGGATCGCCTGGTGTCCCTCGCCTCTTCGGAAAGGGTGGCGAGGTCCTCGAAACCGACGAAAGCGTAGAACGATAGCACGGCGCCCGAAAGGACGCCTGCTGCCAGCGGCCATCCCGGCCCGCTCGACAAAGCGGCCGAGAAAGCGGGTGGGAAATGAATCAGCTGGGGGCCAAGATACACGATGACCAGCAACAGCCCGGCAATCTGAAGCGCAGTGGTCAGCATCATGAACCATGCCGCCTGCCGCACGCCAATCGCGGCCACCGCAGTCAAAAGCGCCGCCGCAAGCACGATAGCCACTGTCCTCGGCACCGGCAGGAACACGCCCAGATAGCCGACGAACCCGGTGGTGATCGTTGCCGCCGATACCAGGCCTGTCGCGATCAGGGCCCATCCGGCAATGCCGGTGAGCCAGCGCCGGTCGAAACCGCGCGCGATGAAGGCAGCAGAGCCGCCGCTTTCCGGAACCCGCGCGCTGAGTTCGGCATAGGAAAGGCCCGTCATGGCCGCTGCGATCGCCGCCGCCAGAAAGGACAGCGGCGTCAGCGCGCCGGCTTCGCCCGCGACCTTGCCGATGACGACATAGATGCCTGCGCCCACGATGGTCCCAAGGCCATAGGTGGCCAGTACCCAGCGGGAAAGGGCGGGCTGCAGACCGGTTTCGTGATCGTTCATGGCGTCCCCCTGCCTTTGCCCCTGTTCACCGATGGAGGAGTATGGCACCCACCCCGGTATAACAGAACAAACCAAAGGCCGATCGCATGAAACTTGCATCCATCGACAATGGCAGCCGTGACGGACAGCTTGTCGTCGTCTCCAGCGATCTGACCCGCTATTGCGCGGCGGACAATATCGTACCGACGCTTCAGGCGGCGCTCGACGACTGGGACCGCATCGCGCCGCGGCTGGAGCTGCTCTATACCGATGTGCAGCACGAGGCGGTGCCCTGCCTGCGCTTTCGCGAGCATGATGCGCTGCCCCCCCTGCCCCGCGCCTATCAATGGGCCGACGGATCGGCCTATCTGAACCATGTCGAACTGGTGCGAAAGGCGCGCGGGGCCGAAGTGCCGGACAGCTTCTACAGCGATCCGCTGATGTATCAGGGCGGGTCCGACGATTTTCTGCCCCCGCGCGCCGATATCCCCCTGGGCCATCCCGATTGGGGCTGCGACATGGAGGGCGAGATTGCCTGCATTACGGACGACGTGCCGATGGGCACCACAGCGCAGCAGGCCGCCGGGCATATCAAGCTGCTGATGCTGGTGAACGACGTGTCGCTGCGCGGGCTGATCCCCGGCGAACTGGCCAAGGGGTTCGGATTCTACCAGTCCAAGCCCGCCACCGCCTTTTCCCCCGTCGCGGTAACGCCTGACGAGCTCGGCGACGCGTGGCAGGACAATGTGATCAGGCGTCCCCTGATGGTCGACTTCAATGGCGAGCCATTCGGCAGGGCCGATGTGGCGACCGATGCGACCTTTACGCTGGCAGATCTGGTTTCGCATGCCGCGCGGACGCGCAATCTGGGGGCCGGGGCGATCATCGGGTCGGGAACGATCAGCAACAAGGACGAAGGCGGCGGTCCGGGGCGCCCCGTCGATCAGGGCGGCGTCGGCTATTCCTGCATCGCTGAACTGCGCACGATCGAAACGATCCGCGACGGCAACCCCTCGACCCCGTTCCTGAAACCGGGCGATGTCGTGCGGATCGAAATGCGTGACGAGGCAGGGCATTCGATCTTCGGCGCGATCGAACAGACGGTGACCGCACCTGCCGAGGGGCTTCGATAAGGCCCGGCGGATATAACGATACGTAATTGGGGGGAATGCTGACGATGTCCGATGACGATGCCGAGGCCGCGGGCGGCCACGAAGGCGCCTATTGGAAGGCGAATATCCGGCTGCTGCTGACGCTGATGACGATCTGGTTCACCGTGTCTTTCGGCTTTGGCATTCTTCTGCGCGATTTTCTCGACCAATTCATGCTCGGCGGCTTCCCGCTGGGTTTCTGGTTTGCGCAGCAGGGATCGATCTATGTCTTCATCGCGCTGGTGTTCTTCTACGCCTGGCGGATGAAGAAGATCGAACAGCGCTACGACCTCGACGATTGAGCGGGTGGCGGACATGTCGACACAGACGCTGATCTATATCTTCGTCGCGGCCAGCTTCGCGCTCTATATCGGCATCGCCGTCTGGACGCGTGCAGGCTCGACCAAGGAATTCTATGTCGCGGGCGGCGGCGTGCACCCTGTCGTCAACGGAATGGCCACCGCCGCCGACTGGATGAGCGCGGCCAGCTTCATCTCCATGGCGGGGCTGATCGCTTTCATGGGCTATGACGGATCGGTCTATCTGATGGGCTGGACCGGCGGCTATGTGGTGCTGGCGCTGCTGCTGGCGCCCTATCTGCGCAAGTTCGGGCAGTTCACCGTGCCGGATTTCATCGGCACGCGTTACTATTCCAAAGTCGCGCGCACCGTCGCGGTGATCTGCCTGATCTTCATCTCGTTCACCTATATCGCCGGGCAGATGCGCGGGGTGGGGATCGTATTCAGCCGGTTCCTCGACGTGTCGGTCGAACTGGGGGTCATCATCGGCATGGGCATCGTGTTCTTCTACGCGGTGCTGGGGGGGATGAAGGGCATTACCTATACGCAGGTGGCGCAGTATTGCGTGCTGATCTTTGCCTATATGGTGCCGGCCTTCTTCATCTCGATGCTGGTCACCGGCAATCCGATCCCGCAGATCGGGCTGGGTTCGACGGTCAATGACGGGTCTGGGATGTATGTGCTCGAAAAGCTCGACCAGTCGCTGCAGATGATGGGTTTCGGCCCCTATACCGACGGCAGTAAGTCGATGATCGACGTGTTCTGCATCACCGCCGCTCTGATGATCGGCACGGCGGGTCTGCCGCATGTCATCGTGCGATTTTTCACCGTGCCCAAGGCATCCGACGCGCGCAAATCGGCGGGCTGGGCGTTGGTCTTCATCGCGCTGCTTTACACGACGGCCCCCGCGGTCGCGGCCTTTGCGCGTTTGAACTTCAACGAGACGGTAAACGGCACCGCCTACGCCGAAGCTCCGGGCTGGTTCACCAACTGGGAGGCCAACAATCTCATCGCCTTTGACGACAAGAACGGCGACGGGGTGATGACCGTGGCGGCCGGCGATCCGTTCAAGGGCGCGCCCGAATACACGGGTGAGCGCGGGCCTGCAGGCAACCGGCTGGTCAGCAATGAAAGCGTTACGACCAATCCCAACGAGGTCTATCTCGACCGCGACATCATCGTGCTGGCCAATCCGGAAATCGCCAACCTGCCGGGCTGGGTCATCGCGCTGGTCGCGGCAGGCGGACTGGCGGCGGCGCTGTCGACGGCGGCGGGGCTGCTGCTGGTGATCTCGACCGCGGTCAGCCACGATCTGCTGAAATCGACCTTCCGGCCCGATATCTCGGAAAAGGGTGAGCTGCTGGCAGCGCGGCTGGCGGCCACGGCGGCCATCGTGGTGGCGGGCGTGCTGGGGATCTATCCGCCGGGATGGGTGGCGCAGGTCGTCGCGTTCGCCTTCGGCCTTGCGGCGGCATCGCTGTTTCCGGCGATTTTCATGGGCATCTTTACCAAGTCCATGAACAAGGAAGGCGCGATCTGCGGCATGGTGTCGGGGCTTGTCTTCACCTTCCTGTACATTGCCTATTTCAAGCTGTGGAATCCCGACGCCAATATGGCCGAGAACTGGCTGCTGGGCATTTCGCCCGAAGGGATCGGGGTGATCGGCATGGTGATCAATTTCGCCGTGGCGGTCGCGGTCATGAAGCTGACCGCAAGCCCCCCGGCGGAGATCGCCCGGCTCGTCGATTCGATCCGCGTGCCGCGCGGCGCGGCATCGGCGCAGGATCACTGATCCAGCAGATCAAGATGGCGGATTGCCAGACGGCCCGCGTCGGCGCAGGATAAAGCGGGCCGCGAAAATTGGAGGGATGCTGGAATGTCGGCAACACGATCCTTTTCGCTTGCAGCCGCGGCGATTGCCGCCTGCGGTCTATGGCCATCCGCCCATGCACTGGCGCAGGACGCGGCCGAAACGGCAATCATCCTGTCGGGCACGGCGCAGACCGGTGCGGCCCAGCGCTCGCTGGGCCGGGCGGTCGGCGGCAGCGTCGGCAATGCCGCCAATGCCGTCGGCGGCGTGCGGTCCACCAGCCGGCAACCCAGCACCGCACCCGCGCGCCGTCACTCCGCGCAGCGCAGCCAGGGCGCGATCCCGGCGGGCGTCGATCCGCTCGCGAATACGGATGCGGCGACCTATGCACTGGACAATGGGGCGACCATCAAGGTCAGCGGGCGGTTCAATCCCGCGACATCCGCGCAGTGCGAGCGCAATTGCCCCGCCCCGCAGGGAAAACGTGCCCCTCAGGGAAAGCCCGCCCCGCCGCAGGATTGATACGCCCGGCGGCGCGACGTCAGCGGTTCTGCCGCCCCTCGATCAGCCCGTCGACCAGTGACGGATCGGCCAGCGTGGAGGTATCGCCCAGCGAACCGAAATCGTTTTCGGCGATCTTGCGCAATATGCGGCGCATGATCTTGCCCGAACGGGTCTTGGGTAGCGCGGGGGTGAACTGCAGATGGTTGGGGGTCGCGATGGGCCCGATCTCGGTCCGCACCCATTGGCGCAATTCGGCCTTCAGCGCGTCGCTGTCCTCGACCCCTGCGTTCAGCGTGACATAGCAATAGATGCCCTGCCCCTTGATGTCGTGCGGATAGCCCACGACCGCGGCCTCGGCGACCTTTTCGTGCAGCACCAACGCGCTCTCGACCTCGGCGGTGCCCATGCGGTGGCCCGAGACATTGATGACGTCGTCGACCCGGCCTGTGATCCAGTAATAGCCATCCTCGTCGCGGCGGCAGCCGTCGCCGGTGAAATACTTGCCGCGATAGGTGGTGAAATAGGTCTGGATGAAGCGGTCGTGATCGCCATAGACGGTGCGCGCCTGCCCCGGCCAGCTATGGGTGATGCACAAGTTCCCCTCTGCCGCGCCGCCGGTGTCTTCATCGGCCAGCACCGCGCCTTCATTGTCGACCAGCTGCGGCGCGATGCCGAAGAACGGGCGCCCCGCGCTGCCCGGCTTCATCGCATGCGCGCCCGGCAGGGTGGTGATCATCACGCCGCCGGTTTCGGTCTGCCACCATGTGTCGACGATCGGCGCGTCGCCGTGTCCGACATGATCGTGATACCAGCGCCACGCCTCGGGATTGATCGGCTCGCCCACGCTGCCCAGCAGGCGCAGCGAGGACAGATCGTGGTCGTCGACATATTTGTCGCCCTCGCGCATCAGGGCACGGATCGCGGTGGGCGCGGTGTAGAAGATATTGACCTTGTGCTTGTCGATGATCTGCCAGAACCGGCTGTGATCGGGATAGTTCGGCACGCCCTCGAACATCAGCGCCGTCGCTCCGGCCTGCAGCGGGCCATAGACGATGTAGGAATGGCCGGTGACCCAGCCGATATCGGCGGTGCACCAGTATATCTCGCCCTCGCGGTAATCGAAGACATAGCGGAAGGTCGTCTCGGTCCAGACCGCATAGCCGCCGACCGTGTGCACCACGCCCTTGGGCTTGCCGGTGGAGCCGGAGGTGTAGAGGATGAACAGCGGATCTTCCGCCTTCATCACCTCACACGCGCATTCGTCGGACACGCCTTCGCTCAGCTCGTGATACCAGCGGTCGCGGCCTTCGGTCATGTCGACCTTGCCGCCGGTGTGGCGGATGACGAGGACCTGCTTGACGGACAACTTCTTCAAGGCGGCATCGACATTGGCCTTCAGCGGAATGGTCTTAGACCCGCGCAGGCCTTCGTCGGCGCAGATCACGAAGTCGGAGCGGCAATCCTCGATGCGTCCGGCGATAGCGTCGGGCGAGAAGCCGCCGAACACCACCGAATGCACCGCACCGATGCGCGCGCAGGCCAGCATGGCGAAGGCGCCTTCGGGGATCATCGGCATGTAGATCGTGACGCGGTCGCCCTTGGCCACGCCCATTTTCCTGAGCGTGTTCGCCATGCGCACGACTTCGCGCTGCAATTCGGCATAGGTAAAGCGCCGGACCGGATCGTCGGGGCTGTCGGGCTCGAAGATCAGCGCGGTGCGATCGCCGCGCCCCGCCTCGACATGACGGTCCACGGCATTGTGGCAGATATTGATCTCGCCATCCTCGAACCATTTTATGTCGACCGGGTCGAAGCTCCAGCCAGCGATCTTGGAGGGATTTGTGAACCAGTCGAGCCGCTTGGCCTGTTCAAGCCAGAAGCCGTCCGGATCGTCCATGCTGCGGGCGTAAAGATCGCGGTACTGGTCCAGCGTGCAGCGCGTTCCCTGCGCGGCCTGTTCGGGCACGGGGATCGTCGAATTCGCGGACTGGCTGGTCTGTGGCATGCTGTCTCCCGTATCGCCTTATCGGCCGCGCCCTGCCTGCCGGTGGGCAGGCGGCGCGCCGTCACGATGCGGGCATAGAAAGCCCGACGCGGCATGCCAAGCCCTTACGCTGTACGCGCATCGGACAGGCTGCGGCGGGGATGCATGCGGCTAGTGGCGGCCAGACAATCATCATGCCGGCCTGGCGGTATGTCGCGGTTTTTGGGGGGCCGGTGTTCGCCATGAACACCGGTGAAAGGCGTTACCGGCCTTCGTCGCCGGAAGACTGCATTTCCAGCTCGGCGGCTTCCGCCTCTGCCTCGGCTTCGGCTTCCGCCTCGGCCAGGCGGCGGTCGGCGCGTTGCTGTTCGGCCTTGTTGCGTTCGGCCACGACCCGGCGGGCCTGGTCGGCAAGGCCGCGCCATGTCTTGGCGGCGCGCAGATTGCGATCGCGGACGTTGTCGAGGGTGGCCTTTTCGGCTTCGGCTGCGGCCTCGCGGGCGCGCGCATCATAGAATTCGAAAGTCTGGCTCACGAAGCCTCCCGTCCAGTGGGTGGGTAAAGTAATCGCCCCGCGCCAGCCATCGGGCGGCGCGGGGCAATTCGAAAATCAGTCGGCAGCCGACAGATTGACGGCGCTGGCCTTGCCATTGCGGCCCATTTCGACTTCGTAGTTCAGGCGCTGTTCCTTATCGAGCGTCTGCATGCCAGCCGCCTGAACGGCCGAGATGTGAACGAAGCTGTCAGCCGAGCCATCGTCGGGCTGGATGAAACCATAACCCTTGTCGGAATTGAAGAATTTCACGGTGCCGGTCTTCGACATAAGATGTTCCTTTCAAGAACGTAGTAAGTGCTGCCGCGAAATGCAGCAGCGGTCGTGCGTAAAGTCGTCCAAGAAGAGGAAGTCGCCGTCTAATTTGCGCCAGGCTGCGATGGCAGTTTCTGGCGGTCGTCAAATGCCGAAGTCCGTCGCAATTTTCGACGTCAGCGCAGCGGCAATAGCAGAGATTGCCGCGATGCCCTAATTTATAATGCCCCAATCATCGGCGTGCCCGGATCATTCATCGGCAAAGGCGAACGGCACACCCGATTGGCGGTAATGGTCAAAGCGCAATTCGCGCCCCATCGGCGGGGCGGAGCGCGCGATGCATTGCGGGCGGTGGCAAAAGCGGCAGGCGATGCCGATGGGGGTCGCCTCCGCCGGATCGAACCGGTCCGCATAGGTAAGCTCGCCCGCGCGCGAATCGGCGCAGCACAGCGCCACCGCGCGGGTGATGCGCGGCGCGTCGAAGCTGCCCCCGCCCGAGATCACCGTGCGCGCAACCGAGACATAGCGTTCGCCGTCCGGCAGCTCGATGCGCTGGACCAGCACGTCGCCGGGGCGGTCGAACGCCTTGTGCACGTTCCACAGCGGACAGGCCCCGCCATGGCGGGCGAAGGGGAAACCCGCCCCGTCCAGCCGCTTCGACACATTGCCCGCGCGGTCGACACGGATGAAGAAGAAGGGCACGCCCTCCGCCCCCGGTTTCTGCAGCGTGGTCAGCCGGTGCGCGACCTGCTCATAGCTGACCTGAAATTCATAGGTCAGCGCATCGATGTCATAGCGCAGCCTTTTTGCGGCATCGAGGAACGGGCGATAGGGCATCAGCAGCGCGGCGGCCCAATACGATTCGAGCGCGCGGCGGGCCAGCACCTTGCCATTGTCGGTCTCGAACCGGCCCTCGGCAATGGCGGCCTCGATCTCCTTGCCGCATTCCAGCAGCGCGATCTGCAGCGCGAGCTGATAGCGCCGCGCCTTGTGGTCAAGCTGGCGCGAGAACAGCACGCGGCGGCGGTGATAATCGTACCAGCGGGTCGCGCCCATCAGCGTCTCGGGCGGCGCGAAGGATACCTCGATGCGGTGACGCTCGCGGATTCGCTCGATCATCGACGATACGTTGGGCAGATCCTGCGCGGCCAGCGCGGCGCTGTCGTCGAGCGCGGGGAAACAATTGCGCCGGGCGGCGAGGAAATTGCGGGCTTCCGCCACCGGGTCGGGCGCGGCGGCTCCGCCCTCACCGCCGCCCTCCCTGCGAGCCGCCAGCGCCAGTTGCTCCTCGCCATAGGCGGTGTGCAGCCGCAGCAGCGCCTCGGCGAAACCGGGGAAGCTGGTGGCGACATCGGCGACGTCGAGCGCGGGCAGGTCGATGTCGGCAAAGATCGGATCGCGCAGCACCGCCTGTAACCGCGTCGTCGTCTCCTCGCTGTCGTCATTGGCAAGGTCGGCGATGTCGATACGGTAGGTGGTCGCGATATTGAGCAGCAACTCGGCCGTGACGGGACGCTGGTTGCGCTCCATCAGCGCGATATAGCTGGGCGAGATGTCAAGATCGGCGGCCATGTTGGCCTGCGTCAGCCCCAGTTCGCGCCGCATGCGCTTGAGCCTGGGGCCGAGATAGATCGCCTTGCGCGCCATATGTTCCGATCCGCGTGTGTACAGCTTTACAACTATACAAGCAAATCCAGTAAAGTTTGACAAGGGCACACCGTGCGCGGTGTCCGGCATGCGTTTGGCATTTCACAACACTGGTCATGCCCCCGGACGATTCGGGGCCGACGAACAAATTGCATGAGGGCCAAGAACGCATGACCTACGCCGCCGAAATTCAGCGCCAGCGCGCCACCATCGCCAGCCTTGGCGAGAAATGGGCCGCGATCGATCCCGACATGGCCGCGCGCATGGCGGTGCAGAACCGCTTCCGCACCGGGCTCGACATCGCGCGTTACACTGCAAAGATCATGCGCGAGGACATGGCCGCCTATGACGCCGATCCCGCCAACTACACCCAGTCGCTGGGCTGCTGGCACGGGTTCATCGGGCAGCAGAAGATGATCTCGATCAAGAAGCATTTCGGCACCACCAAGGGGCGGTATCTGTACCTGTCCGGCTGGATGGTCGCGGCGCTTCGCAGCGAGTTCGGCCCCCTGCCCGACCAGTCGATGCACGAGAAGACCAGCGTTCCCGCGCTGATCGAGGAACTCTACACCTTCCTGCGGCAGGCCGATGCGCGCGAGCTGGGCATGATGTTCCGCGATCTGGACGCCGCCAAGGATGCGGGCGATGCGGTCACCACTCACCGCCTGCTGCGCGAGATCGACGAGCACCAGACCCATGTCGTGCCGATCATCGCCGACATCGACGCAGGCTTCGGCAATGCCGAAGCGACCTATCTGCTCGCCAAGAAGATGATCGAGGCCGGCGCCTGCGCCCTGCAGATCGAGAACCAGGTGTCGGACGAGAAGCAGTGCGGCCATCAGGACGGCAAGGTCACCGTTCCGCACGAGGACTTCTTGCAGAAGATCCGCGCGATCCGTTACGCGTTTCTTGAACTGGGGGTCGAGGACGGCATCATCGTCGCCCGCACCGACTCGCTGGGCGCGGGGCTGACCAAGCAGATCGCCTTCAGCAAGGAACCGGGCGATCTGGGCGACCAGTACAACGCGTTCCTCGATTGCGAGGAAGTCGATCCCTCGGACATCACCAACGGACAGGTCTTCATCAGCCGCGACGGCAAGCTGCTGGCGCCCAAGCGCCTGCCCTCGAACCTCTATCAGTTCCGCGCCGGGACCGGCGAGGATCGCTGCGTGCTCGACTGCATCACCGCGCTGGAGAACGGGGCGGACCTGCTGTGGATCGAGACCGAGAAGCCGCATATCGGCCAGATCGGCGGCATGGTGAACCGCATCCGCGAGGTCATTCCGAACGCCAAGCTGGTCTATAACAACTCGCCCAGCTTCAACTGGACGCTGAACTTCCGCCAGCAGGTGTTCGATGCCTGGGAGGCCGAGGGACGCGACGTGTCCGCCTATGACAGGGCAAGGCTGATGAGCGTGGATTACGACGGCACCGATCTGGCGGACGAAGCCGACGAGCGCATCCGAACCTTCCAGAAGGACGCGGCGCGGGAAGCCGGGATCTTCCACCACCTCATCACCCTGCCGACCTATCACACGGCAGCCTTGTCGACCGACAATCTCGCCCGCGAATATTTCGGCGAGGCCGGGATGCTGGGCTACGTCAAAGGCGTCCAGCGCAAGGAAATCCGCGAAGGCATCGCCTGCGTGAAGCACCAGAACATGGCCGGATCCGACATCGGTGACGACCACAAGGAAGCCTTTGCCGGTGAGGCTGCTCTGAAAGCCGGCGGCAAGGACAACACGATGAACCAGTTCGCGGCGGCCTGAACCCGCCACGCGTTACGAAGAAAGGAGACTACCAATGCCCGCACCCGCACTTGCCCGTCCGGTCTTCTCGACCGAGGATTCGCGCCTGATCCGCCGCGCCGTGGTGGAGTTCATCAAGAACAACCAGGACGATATCGAAACGCCCAAGTTCGTGAATCTGCACCACCGCCTTGGCCGGATGGGCTGAACCACGACATAAATAGAAGACGTACCGCGCCCCGGTGCCGACGCACCGGGGCCGCGCACAGGAAGGACGAATTATGCTGACCGATTTGCACCACGACGACGCGACGTCCGGCGGGGAGGCCGGGACCGTTACGCGAGCCGGGCTGCAAGTCGACCGGTCCCTGGCGAGCTTCGTGGAAAATGAAGCCATGCCGGGGACCGGCATTACCGCCGACGCCTTCTGGAAAGGTCTGGCGGACATCGCCGCCCGGTTCGAGCCGCGCAATCGCGACCTGCTGGTCACGCGCGACCGGTTGCAGGCCGAAATCGACGGGTGGCACCGCGAGAACCCCGGCGCCGCCAGCGGCGCGCCCGAGGCGTTCCTGCGCGAAATCGGCTATCTGGTGCCAGAGCCCGCGCCCTTCACCATCGGCACGACAGGCGTCGATCCCGAGATCGCCGAGGTCGCGGGCGCGCAGCTGGTCGTGCCGGTGCTGAACGCGCGGTTCCTGCTCAACGCCGCCAATGCGCGCTGGGGCAGCCTGTACGATGCGCTCTATGGCACCGATGCGCTGGATGGCACGCTGCCGCAGGGCAAGGCCTATGACGAGGCGCGCGGCGCGCAGGTCATCGCATGGGCCAAGGCTTTTCTGGACGAGGCGGTTCCGCTGGCCGAAGGGTCGTGGGACGCGTGGACCGGCGGCACACCGCAACTGGCCGATCCCGCACAATATGTCGGCATGTGCGGCGACAACATCCTGCTGCGCCACAACGGCCTGCATATCGAGCTGGTGATCGACCCCGGCCATTCGATCGGCCGGAACGACCCCGCCGGCATCGCGGATATCGAGCTGGAATCGGCACTGACCACAATCGTCGATCTGGAAGATTCGGTCGCCGCCGTCGATGCGTCCGACAAGACCGCGGCCTATCGCAACTGGCTGGGGATCGTCCGGTCCGACCTGACCGCCGAGTTCAGCAAGAACGGCGAGACGATGATCCGCCGCGCCAGCCCAGACCGGACCTATACCACCGACACAGGCGAGCTGACGCTGCCCGGGCGCAGCCTGCTGCTGGTCCGCAATGTCGGCCACCTGATGCGCAATCCCGCGATCCGCCTGCCGAACGGCAGCGAGATTCCCGAGGGCATCATGGACGCGGCGATCACCAGCCTGATCGCCCTGCATGATCTGAAGGGTCTGGGCCAGAACACCAACAGCCGCGCCGGATCGGTGTATATCGTGAAGCCCAAGATGCACGGGCCCGAGGAATGCGCGTTCACCAACGACCTGTTCAACGCGGTGGAGGACATGCTGGGCCTGACTCGCCACACCATCAAGGTCGGCGTCATGGACGAGGAGCGCCGCACCAGCGCCAATCTGGCGGCCTGCATCCATGCGGTGAAGGACCGCGTGTTCTTCATCAACACCGGCTTCCTCGACCGGACGGGGGACGAGATCCACACCTCGATGCTGGCAGGGCCGATGCTGCGCAAGGGCGCGATCAAGCAGGCGGAATGGATCAGGGCGTATGAGGATCGCAACGTCCAGATCGGGCTTGCCTGCGGCTTTTCGGGCCGCGCGCAGATCGGCAAGGGCATGTGGGCCGCGCCCGACCGGATGCAGGCGATGCTGGCCGAGAAGATCGGCCATCCGCAAAGCGGCGCGACGACCGCCTGGGTGCCCTCGCCCACGGCGGCCACGCTGCATGCCACCCATTACCACCGCTGCGACGTCGCCGCGCGGCAGGCCGAGCGCGCGAAGGAAAGCATCGCGCCGCTGTCCGCCCTGCTGACCGTGCCGCTGGCGGGCGGCGCAAACTGGTCGGAGGATGAGATTCGCGAGGAAGTCGACAACAACAGCCAGGGCATATTGGGTTATGTCGTGCGCTGGATCGATCAGGGCGTCGGCTGTTCCAAGGTGCCCGACATCCACGACGTCGGGCTTATGGAAGACCGCGCCACGCTACGCATTTCCAGCCAGCACCTTGCCAACTGGCTGGAGCATGGCGTGAT
The DNA here is from genome assembly GCF_983967925.1 of Croceicoccus sp. Lineage (NCBI taxonomy): Bacteria > Pseudomonadati > Pseudomonadota > Alphaproteobacteria > Sphingomonadales > Erythrobacteraceae > Croceicoccus > Croceicoccus sp. Next base: position 27,052 of record NZ_CFETID010000003.1, read on the forward strand.
CGACCGCGACATGGTCGAGGCCGCGCTGTGGCGCATGGCCGAGGTGGTGGACCGCCAGAACGCGGGCGATCCGTCCTATCAGCCGATGACGGCGCGCGGGCGCGACTGCCTGCCGATCAGGGCCTCGCGCGCGCTGATCCTCGAAGGGCGCGAGCAGCCCAGCGGCTATACCGAACCGGTTCTGCACCGCCTGCGCGCAGAGGCCAAGCACGGCTGAGATTTGCTTCGGAAGGAGAGCCCGAAGCATCCCGCCCGCGCTGGACCCGGACATCATCCGGCGACCGGCGCGGGCGGATTTTCATGATCGTTCGAAGGCGGCGGGGCAAAAGCCTGTCCGCCGCCCTTGGGCCTTCGCCCGCCAGCCGCTAACCCGCTGTCAGTGGATTCGCATATTGTCATAGGTCAGGACGCGCACGGGGCAGATGTGCGCGTCGATATGGAGGAGCTGCTCGCCACGCGCCTGCTGGTGCAAGGCAATTCCGGCTCGGGCAAGTCGCACCTGCTGCGCCGCCTGCTGGAAGAGAGCGCGGGCATGGTGCAGCAGATCATCATCGACCCTGAGGGCGACTTCGCCTCGCTGTCCGATCATTTCGGCCATGTGGTGATCGATGCCAGCGCGCATTCGGCGGCGGAGATCGTGGCGCTGGCCGCCCGGGTGCGCGAGCACCGGGCCTCGGTCGTGCTGGGGCTGGACGGGCTGGACGTCGAATTGCAGATCCGCTGTTCGGCGCAGTTCCTGAATGCCTTGTTCGATGCTCCGCGCGAACACTGGTTTCCCGCGCTGGTCGTGGTGGACGAGGCGCAGATGTTCGCCCCCTCCGCCAGCGGCGAGATGGCCGAGGATACGCGCCGCCTGTCGCTGGGCGCGATGACGAATCTGATGTGCCGGGGCCGCAAGCGCGGCCTTGCGGGCATCGTCGCGACGCAGCGGCTGGCCAAGCTGGCCAAGAACGTCGCGGCGGAGGCGTCGAACTTTCTGATGGGGCGCACATTCCTCGACATCGACATGCAGCGCGCCGCCGATTTGCTGGGCATGGAACGCAGGCAGGCCGAGCAGATCCGCGATCTTGAGCGCGGGCGATTCCTGGGCCTTGGTCCCGCGATCACCCGCCGCCCGGTGGCGATCAGGATCGGGCCGGTGAAATCGGGATCGCGGGTCAATGCCAGCGCGCTGGTCCCGCTGCCCTCCGCCGCGCCCGAGGAGATGGAAGCGCTGCTGCACAAGGAGCTGGACAAGGCTCTTCCCCCGCCGCCCCCTCCCCCGCCGCCGCGGCAGGATCCGGAGGAACTGGCTCGCCGCATGCAGCCTGCCGCCGCCCAGCCGCGCGCCGTTTCGGGCGGGCCTGCCGCGCCAGCCGCACCTGCCGCGAACGACGAGATGCTGGAAGAGATCCTGGCCGATCTGGCGAGCGATGCGACCATCACCTTCCAGCCCGCCGCCAGCCAGTTCCAGAGCTTCATGATGGCCTGCCGCCGCAGGGGCGCGACCGCCGCGCTGCTGGACATGGCGGCGTTCCGGCGGCGCTTCGCCATCGCGGTCGCAGGGCTGGACGGGCTGGACGAGGACATGCGCGAGCGTGTGCTGGAACTGGGCACGCAGGTCGACGACGATCTGCTCGCGCCCTTCCTGCTGATCGCGCGATCGGCGGCGCAGGGCATGGAATCGCCTGACGAAGAGGAATTGTCGCGCGCCTATGGCACCAGCTCTCCGGGCCGCATCCGGCGGCTGCTGGAGCATCTGGAACGCAAGGGCCTTATCGTCACGCGCGAGGATTACGGCGGCGGGCGCACGATCAACGTGCCCGGCTTAGAGCTGGCCTAGGCCTCTTCGACCCAGCCCTTGCGCAGGCCCGGCCCCGCAAGTAGCATCAGCACGCCCGCCAGCAGGTAGAGCGACAGGCCGAACAGCATCGAATAGCGCAGCGCCTCGTCCCCATAGACCGGCACCAGCAGGGTCGAGACCTGACCCAGCGCATAGATGCCTCCGCCGAGGCCAATGAGATTGTTGATCAGCAGGAACAGCGCCGAAGCGGTCGCCCGCGCGGGCGGAGGGACGAGGTGCTGCACCGCCGACAGCACCGGCCCCAGCCACACATAGACCAGCGCCTGCGGCACGATGAACAGCGCAAAGGCGAGCAGCACGCTGCCGCTCATGATGCCGAGCGCGAACAAGGGTGCGCCGATCAGGAACGCGCCCGCCGGCACCCATGCGAACCACGCCCGGTCGCGTCCGCCCAGCCGGTCGCTGATCCAGCCGCCCAGCAACATGCCCGCCACGCCGCCGATCAGCAGGACGAGGCCGAAGAACCACGCCGATTGCATCAGGTCGAGCCCGAAGCTTCTCTGCAGCAGGCTGGGCAGCCAGAAGGCGAGGCCATAGCCGCACATCGAGCTGGATGCCGCGCCAAAGGACAGGAACCAGAACGCGGGCTTCCTGGCCAGCAGGCGGGCGGTGTCGGCAAGGCGGGGCTTGGCCATCACCGGCTCGCCCGGTGCGACCTGCGGGCGGTTGTCGCGTACCAGCAGGCGGAAGACGGGGGCAATGATGATGCCAAGCACGCCGACCACCAGAAACGCCATGCGCCAGTCGACCCGCGCCGCGATATAGCCGCCCGCCAGCACGCCCGCCGCCGATCCCAGCGGGATGCCCAGCGAATAGACCGACAGCGCGAAGGCCCGCCGGTTCGACGGGAAGTAATCCCCAATCAGCGCATAGGAAGGCGCGACGCCCCCCGCCTCTCCGATGCCGACGCCCAGCCGCGCGAGGAAGATGTGCCAGAACCCCTGCGCCAGCGCGCAGGCCGCGGTAAAGCCGCTCCACAGCACCAGCGACACGGTGATGACCCAGCTGCGGCTGGTTCGGTCGGCCAGCGCGGCCAGCGGCACCGCCAGCGTGGAATAGAGCAGCGCGAAGGCCAGCCCGCCGAGGATGCCCATCTGCGCATCCGACAGGTCGAGATCCGCCTGAATCGGTGCGGCGAGGATCGCCAGGATCTGCCGGTCGATGAAGTTGAAGATATAGACGACCAGCAGCATCGCCAGCACCACGTTCGGGCGCGACTTGCGGGCGGCGCTCGTGGGTGCAGTCATGGGGGCGGCTGCGGTCATGCGCGGAAACCCATTATGCGTAATGCTCCGTGAGGAAGGCCTGAATTGCCGTGCGCGCCGCCGGTTCGTCCAGCAAGGGGGTGTGACCGCGCTCGGGCACTTCGGCCGAGGCGTAGGGACCTTCGTGGCGTTCGCCCATCTTTGACACCGTCTCGCCGGTGATCAGATCGCTGGTCGCCCCGCGCACCACCAGCACCGGCAGCCCGTCCATCGCCTGCCATAAAGGCCACAGATCGACCTGTTCGCTCTCACCCTGAAGCGGGACCGCGATGGCGGGGTCATAGTCGAATTCGACCCCCGCGGCGCTCTCGCGGCAGGTGCGCCTGGCGAATGCCATCCAGTCCTCATCGGTGAAGCCGGGAAACACCCGCCCGTTCACCGCGCGGCAGGCCGCCGCCGCCTCGTCCCAGTCGGCGAAGGGGCCGGACTTGCCGACATAGCTTCCGATCCGGTCCAGCGCATCAGGCTCAAGATGCGCGCCGACATCGTTGAGGATGACGGGGCCGATGCGGCTGGGCAATTCGCGCGATCGTCCGCGGTTCATCGCCGCCATCGCCATCGCCACCAGCCCGCCCATCGACGTGCCGATCAGGCCCGCGCTCTCGATACCCAGCCCGTCCATCAGCGCGAACATGTCCTGCGCATAGACGGCGGGGCTGTAATGCGCGGGTTCGGGATCGCGGTCCGACAGGCCGCGCCCCCGCACGTCGGGCACGATCAGCCGGTATCCGCCCCCCTTCCGGCTGGCCGCCCAGGGCAGCAGCCATTCGATCAGCGGTTCGAAATCCGCGCTGTTGCGGGTCAGCGCATGCATCAGCAGCAGGGGGCGGGCGTCGGGGCTGCCGCCGGGATAGTCCCGCGCAAACAGCTCCAGCCGCCCGTCCGCGCTGCGGAAGCGGTGGGAACGATAGGCCGTCATCCGATCCTCGCCGTCAGAGGATCAGAAGCGCACTTCGCCGGTGACGAACACGCGGCGCGGATCGCCGTAAAAGCCCGTCACATTTCGCTCGAACCCAAGCTGGGTGTTGTAGACGAAGTCATAGCCCGCCACGACATAGCGCTTGTCGAACAGGTTCTTGCCGTGCAGCCCGATCGAGAACCGGTCGGAATCGTCGGTATAGACGATGCTGGCATTGGCCAGGGCAAAGCCGTCCTGGTCGAGGAAGGGCGTCGGCAGTTCGAACTGCTGCGCGTCGCTGCGCATCGAGACCGAGCCGATCAGATCGAGCATGCCCGAGGCCACCGGCAGGCCAAGGTCAAAGCCCCAGTTGGCAGTGAATTCGGGCGTGTTCTGGATCTCCGCCGTGTCGGAGAAATCGATGCCCGACACGATGAATTCATTGTACTTGCCGTCGATGTAACCCAGCGCCCAGTTGATGTTCAGGCGGCTGCCCAACCCTGCGAAATCGCGGCCCAGCAGGGCATTGCCCTCGAACTCGATACCGTTGATATCGGCCCCGCCCGCATTGGTGGTGATGCCCGCGAACGTATCGGCGATGCCGTCGCCATTGGTGTCGACGCCGGCCGATCCCGGCACCTGCACGTCCTTGTAGTTCGAGATGAACCCGGCAAGGCTGACGTTCAGGCGGTTGTCCAGCAGCGATGCCTTCCAGCCCAGTTCGAAGCTGTCGACCGTTTCCGGATCGAATAGCATGTACTGGTAGATCTCGTCATAGCTGACGGTGCCATTGCCATCGAGGTCGGTGGCATTGCTGGTCTGGCCGCGCGGGTCGAAGCCGCCGCCCTTGAAGCCGCGCGAATAGGTGAAGTAGAAATTCTGGTCGGGCGTCGGCTGAAAGCTGATCGACGCGCGCGGCGTGAATTCCTTGAATGTCGCGCTGTCGTCGAAATCCGACGTGACCGCGATGGGGATGGAGCCGTCGGCGAACAGGTCGGAATAGCCGCCGATGAAGGTCGTGCGCAGCACGCGCGAGGACCGCTTGTCATAGGTATAGCGACCGCCCAGCGACAGGCTGAGCCGGTCGGTCAGCTCGTAGGTGAAGTCGCCGAAGATCGACCATGTCTCGGTATTCACATCGCCAAAGGTCTGCGCCGTCAGGCCCGGCAGACCGATCGCCTGCCCGGTCTGCCAGACCGCCGCGTCAAATGCGGTGAGCGCATTGGCGTTGAGGTAATAGGCCCCCAGCACGCCCGACAGACGGTCGCTTTCGTACAGGAATTGCAATTCCTGGCTGAACTGGTCGTTCTCGTAGATCGCGGGCACGTCGAGATCGACGACCGGCAGGCTGTCGAAGTCGATCGGCGTGGTCGACTTGTCTTCGCGGTAGCCGGTGATCGACTTCAGCGTAATGGTGTCCGACAGTTCGAACGCCATGTTGAGCGCGCCGCCATAGGCCTCGACCTCCTGCTCCACGACATTCAGCCCGGCGCGGGTGTCATAGACATCGTCCAGCACCGGCGCATTGCTGAAGGCCGGGTTGCCGGGCAGGAAGCGGTGGCCCTGCCGGGGGTCGGAATTGTCCTTCACATAGTCGCCCGACAGGCGCGCGAAAAAGGCGCCGCTTTCGAACTCCATCGTGCCGCGCGCGGCCCAGACGTCCTTGTTGTAGTTCTCCACCCCGTCGAGCACGAGATTGTCGCCGTAACCGCCGCGCGACAGGCGCGCCCCGCTGGCGCCGATGCGCAGATTGTCGCCGATCGGCGTGGAGGCGGTGACGATCACGTCGGCCTGGTCGTAATTGCCATAGGTGCCGCGGACCTTGACCTGGGTCTGGTCGGGCAGGCGCGCGGTCACATATTTGATCGCGCCGCCGATGGTGTTGCGGCCATAGAGCGTGCCCTGCGGACCGCGCAGCACCTCGATCCGTTCGACGTCATAGACATCGAGCACGGCAGCCTGCGGACGGTTGAGATAGACATCGTCGACATAGAGGCCGACGCCCGCCTCGAACCCGGCGACCGGATCCTGCTGACCCACGCCGCGGATAAAGGCGCTGAGCGTGGTGTTGGTGCCGCGCGATACTTCCAGCGTCAGGTTGGGGACCTGCTCGCCGAGCTGCTCGATGGTCTGCGTGCCCTGCTTGGCCAGCGCCTCTCCGCTGATCGCGGTGACCGAGATCGGAACGTCGATCAGACGCTCCTCGCGCCGGCGGGCGGTGACGACGATCATGCCGTTGTCATCGGCCGGTCCCTCTACCACGCTGGGTTCCGCGACGGCGTCGGCATCCATGTCCTGCGCATGGGCGGCAGGCGCGGCAAGCGTGGCGGCGATGATGAAAGCGCAAGCGGTCGTGTGGCGCAGAGTCGTGCGGCGCGGATTGGCCCTAAGCATCCGGTAATCTCCCAAGAAACCTTTGTTATTGACGCCTTCAATATTGAAACTTGAACCACCTTTCAACTTAATATTTTTGCCAAGCGCGTTTTTGCGCGTTAGCCACGGTGTCGATGGACATCGAAAGCCCTTCCGATCCGGACGCCCTGCCCGGCGGCAAACAGCCACGGACCGAACGCGGACGAAAGACGCTGCGCAAGCTGCTCGACGCCGCCGCGCTGGAGTTCGGAGAGAAGGGTTTTCACGAAGCCTCGATCAGCGGCATCACCAGCCGCGCAGGGATGGCGCTGGGCAGTTTCTACACCTATTTCGACAGCAAGGATTCGCTGTTCCGCGCGCTTGTGAACGATCTGTCGGGCCGCGTCGGGATAGAGGCGGGCAAGGCATTGGCCGAGAGCCGGGACGCGCTGGGATCGGAACGCGCGGCCTTCAGCGCATTCTTCGATTTCGCGCGCGAGCATCAGGAAATCTACCGCATCATCGACGAGGCGGAGTTCGTCGATCCGGCCAGCTTTCGCCAGCATTACGAATCGGCCGCGCAGCGCATCCACGAACGGCTGCGGCGGGGCATGGCATCGGGGGAACTGCGCGACGATCTGGATGAGGCGAGCGCGTGGGCGATCATGGGGATGAACGTGTTCCTGGGCCTGAAATACGCGATCTGGTCGGGCGACCGGTCCACCGCCGACATCGCCGCCGTGGCGAACGCGCTGCTGGAAAAGGGCATCGTGAAGCGCTGAGGCGCGGGATCCGCGGCTTCACGATATATTCGCATTCAGGCGCGATTTATATTCGCCTTGGCAGCCTTGGCAGCCTTGGCAGCCTTGGCAATCGGAAGCGCTGCGCATGATCCGGCGGGGCGGGCCGAAGGGGGGAATCGATGAAGCACTGGGGCGTTTTCGCAAGTCTGGTCGCGCTGTCCGCAGGTCTGGCCGCCGCACCCCCAATCGAAACCGCCCGCGCGCAGGATGCCAGCGATCCGACGGGCGAGAGCCAGCAGGGCGATGTCGCGGTCACCATCTACAACGGCGATATCGCTCTGGTGCAGGACGTGCGCGATCTGTCGTTTCCCCGCGGCCGCACCCGCATCGAATTTCCCGACGTCTCCAGCCGCATCCGTCCCGAAACGCTGAGTTTTTCGGCCGAAAACACCGGCATCGTGGAGCAGAACTTCGATTTCGACCTGCTGACCCCGTCCAAGCTGATGGAAAAGGCGGTGGGCGAGACGATCACGCTGATCCGCACCAATCCCGCCACCGGCGCCGAAACGCGCGAGCGGGCCAAGGTGCTGTCGGTCGCGGGCGGCGTGGTGGTGCAGATCGGCGACCGGATCGAGGTGCTGCGCGACGACGGCCTGCCGGTGCGCGCCGTGTTCGACCGCGTGCCCGACGGGCTGCGCGCGCGGCCCACCCTGTCGGTGTCGGTCGATTCGGGCGCGTCGGGCCGCCGCCCGGCCTCGATCCGCTATCTGACCACCGGGCTCGGCTGGAACGCCGATTACGTGTCGCTCTATGACGAAGCATCGGGCGCGCTCGACATGCAGGGCTGGGTCACGCTGACCAACAACACCGGCACGACTTTCGAGGATGCGAAGACCGTGCTGGTCGCGGGCGATCCGTCGACCGGGCGGAACAACAACATACGCGGCGGCTATGCGCCCCCGCCTCCGCCGCGTCCGCCGCAGGGCACGGTGCGCTCCATCGGCACCGAGACCGCCGACCGCGAGCGGCTGGCCGATTACTACCTCTATCCGCTGGATGCGCGCACCACGATTGCCAATGCGCAGACCAAGCAGGTCAGCTTCATGGACGTGCAGGGCGTGCCCGCGCGCAAGATCTATGCCCGCACGCTGGACTGGCTGGCGAGCGACAGCGACCCGGTGCAGGTGGAAAGCCGGCTGGCGTTCTCCTCCTCGCGCGAAGGCGGTCTCGGCGATGCGCTGCCCGCCGGGACCGTGCGCTTTTATCAGCGCGACGCGCAGGGCACGCCGCAATTCATCGGCGAGGACCGCATCGGCCACACCCCGATGGGCAGCGAGATGAGCCTGAAGCTGGGCGATGCGTTCGACATCGCGGTGCAGGCGGCGGTCACGGAGCGCACCCGCATCGCTTCGGACGAATATGCCCGCTCCGCCCGGTACCGCGTGATTACGGACGGCGAGATACGCGAGATCGAGGTCCAGCGCGCGCAGACCTTCTATCGCACCGCGATGCAATACCGCGTCACCAACGCCAAGCCGCAGCCCGTCACGGTCGAGGTCGCGCAGGCAGGGCTGGATCGCGGCTGGTGGAGCCACGACTTCCGCGTGGTGAGCGAGAGCATCGAGGGCGAGCAGGTCAATCTCGACAAGAGGCAATGGTCGGTGCCCGTCCCCGCCAATGGCGAGACGGTGCTGACCGTGGTGTACGAGACGCGCTACTAGGCGGCGCGGGTGCTGCGCTTTCTCCCCCTTGCGGCGCTGCTGCTGCCGGCCGCCGCTTCGGCGCAAGCCACTGCGCGCGCCGATGTCAGCGGGCGCACCGCGGTCGACGCCTCGCAGCCTTCCGACATCGCCGTCACCATCTACCGCGACGAGGACCGCGGCGGCGCTCCGATCGATCCGAAATGGGCAGGCGGCTTCGCGATGATCTCCGAAGTGCGGCAGGTTACGCTGCCCCCCGGCCATTCGCGCATCCGCTTTACCGGCGTGTCCGAGAGCATGGTCGCAGTCAGCGCCATCGTCACCGGCCTGCCCGGCGGCACCATCGAGAAGAACCGCAACGCCGACCTTCTCTCGCCCGCCGCGCTGGTCGATGGGACACTGGGTAACCGCGTCCGCATCACCCGCACCAATCCAGCGACCGGCAACGCCGAAACCGAGACCGCGATCATCCGCACCCGCGCCGACGGCGGGCTCGTGCTGCAGACCCGGGAGGGGTTCGAGGCGGTGCGCTGCTCGGGCCTGCCCGAAAGGCTCAGCTTCGACCGCGTGCCTGCGGGTTTGTCGCCGCAGCCGGTGTTTACCATCGACACATTCAGCGCCGAGGGCGGCACCCACACTGTCACGCTGACCTATCTGGCGACGGGCTTCGACTGGCAGGCCAATTATGTCGCGAGTTTCGCGGAGGCCAGCCGCGACAAGGACCGGACGCTCGAGCTGATGGCATGGCTGACAGTGGCGAACGCCAACGGGCAAAGCTTTCCCGATGCCGAACTGATGACGGTCGCGGGCCGGATCAACGTCACCAGCGATTACGAGGAACTGACCGACCCTCCGCGCGCGCGGCGTCTGCGGCTGACCTGTTTTCCGCTGGGCAGCACGTCTAGCGGTATCTCCTCGCCGCCGCCGCCTGCTCCGCCGCCGCCGCCACCGCCGCCTGCCATGATGGCAGACCAGATCGTGGTGACAGGCCTGAGCGTGGCGAGGGTGCAGATGGAATCGGCGATGAAGGTGGCCGATGTCGAGGCGGGCGAGGAGGCGCTGGGCGATCTGAAGCTCTACCGTGTGCCGGTGCCGGTCACCGTCGCAGCCCGGTCGCAGAAGCAGGTGAAGTTTCTCGGCCTGAGCTCGGTGAAGGGCCAGCTGGTGCACACCGGCCTGTGCTCTGCGGCGATGGAACCGGCCGCCGCCGATGTCGAACTCCGCAGCCGGAACACCGAACGCAATGGCCTCGGCCGCTCGCTCCCACAGGGTAATATCGCGCTGTTCGAGCCCAGCGGCCATGGGCCGCTGCTCGTTGCCGAAGACGAAATGCGCGACCGCGCGGTCGGAGAGGACATCGACATCACTCTTTCGCGTGGGCACGGCGCGATATTCACATGCCGCCCGGCGGGGTGGGCCGATGCGAAGGATCGGGATGGCGCGTTGGAGTCGTTCGAAGCAGCCATGGCGGCAGGTCGATGGGCCGCGATGGAAGCGGAAATCACCAATCCCGGCAGCGAGCCGATCCGGTTCGAACTGGCCATCGGTCCCGCGACCAACATCGCTCTGCGCCAAGCGTCGGTCAAACCGGCCATTCACCGCGGGGATCAGGTGCTGCTGATCGATCTTGCTCCCGGTGAGACGCGGCGCCTGCGATGGCAGATGCGCGATCCGAATGCTGTTCTTCCATAAGAACCTATAAGGTTATTTTATTTTCCTACTTATCTCCATTCAGGCACGCCGCCCCTGCTCTCTCACCGGAACAGGACGAACCGCATGGCAATCCTCGAATCGCTTATCGGACCGCTGTCGAAGATTATCGACCGCGTCATTCCCGACAAGGAAGCGCGCGAACGCGCAAAGCTGGAACTGCTGCAGCTTGAAAACAGCCAGGAACTGAAGATGGTCGAAGCGCGCCTGTCCGCCATCGTGGCCGAGGCGCAATCCGCCGATCCGTGGACCAGCCGGGCACGGCCGGGCTTTCTCTATGTGATGTACACGCTGATCCTGTTCGCCATTCCCATGGGGCTGATCGCCGCGTTCCGGCCCGAGGCGGCGGATGCGATCGGGCGCGGCATGACCGGCTATCTCGGCGCACTGCCCGAACCGCTCTACGCGCTCTTCGGCACGGGATATCTGGGCTATACCGCCGCGCGCCAGTGGGGAAAAATCAAGGGTACCGACCGCTAAGGGACACCGACCGCTAAGGACATGGCGCCAGAATCATGATCCTTTACTTGTGAACCGCGATGGCCCAGATTTCACCGCGGTTCGGGGGAGCCGGTCCGCTGGCCCAATGGCCGCGGATCGCTCCAGGGAGGGGCCGCCACACCGGATGCCCGCGTCGGCGACGACGACGGCATCCGGTGTGGATCGGCTTCCCCGCCCACCCCAAACTTACTGGCGGGCATGCCGACGGCTCGCAGATATCACGCCCAATTTCGCGCAGCTTTCCGGGCAAAGGCCCCGCTGCCCCTTGCCCTTGGCCGAGAGCAAGCGCATAGGCCCCTCCCATTGTGCAACGTCAAAGTGAGCATATGGATGAGCGACGGAAAATCCGCTCCCGGCCATAAGAATTCGGGAATGAATGTTGATGGCGCCCTCGTGCGCGAACTGGCCGAGCTGCTCGGCGAAACCGGCCTGACCGAGATCGAGGTCGAGGACGGCGACCGCAAGATCCGCGTTTCGCGCGCAGGCGGCGTGGCGCAATATGCCGCCGCCCCCGCGCCCATGATGGCCGCCCCTGCCGCCCCGGCCCCCGCCGCCGCCCCGGCCGAGGCCGGCGCATCCGCTCCTGCCGCCGCCAATGGCGATGCGGTAAAGAGCCCGATGGTCGGCACCGCCTATCTCGCCCCCGAACCGGGCGCGGCCGATTTCATCAAGGTCGGCCAGCAGGTAAAGGCCGGCGACACGCTGGTCATCGTCGAGGCGATGAAGGTGATGAACGCCATCCCCGCCCCGCGCGCAGGCACGGTCACGGCCATTCTGATCAGCAATGCGGACCCGGTCGAGTTCGACCAGCCGCTTGTCGTGATCGAGTGACGGCGAGCCGCTGATTATGGCCATCAAGCGTATCCTGATCGCCAACCGGGGCGAAATCGCGCTGCGCGTGCACCGCGCCGCGCATGAAATGGGCATCGAGACGGTGGCGGTGCATTCCACCGCCGACGCCGATGCGATGCATGTCCGGCTGGCCGACCATTCGGTCTGCATCGGCCCCGCGCCCGCCAGCGAGAGCTATCTCAATATCGCCGCGATCATCTCCGCGGCAGAGATCTCGGGCGCGGACGCGATCCACCCCGGTTACGGCTTCCTGTCCGAAAACGCCCGCTTCGCCGAAATCGTCGAGGCGCATGACATCAAGTGGATTGGGCCCAAGCCCGAGCATATCCGCACGATGGGCGACAAGGTCGAGGCGAAACGCACCGCGGGCGCGCTGGGCCTGCCGCTGGTACCCGGCTCCGAAGGCGCGGTCGAAAGCGCCGAGGAAGCGCTGAAGCTGGCCGAAGAGATCGGCTATCCGGTGCTGGTCAAGGCGGCCAGCGGCGGCGGCGGGCGCGGCATGAAGGTCGTCAACAATGCCGACGAGCTGCCCGCGCTGATGAGCGCGGCGCGATCGGAAGCCAAGTCGGCCTTTGGCGACGACACCGTCTATATCGAGAAATATCTCGGCAATCCGCGCCACATCGAATTCCAGGTGTTCGGCGACGGCAAGGGCAATGCGATCCATCTGGGCGAACGCGATTGCTCGCTGCAGCGCCGCCACCAGAAGGTGCTGGAGGAAGCCCCCTCGCCGGTCATCAGCGCCGAGGACCGCGAACGCATGGGCATGACCTGCGTCAAGGCGATGGCCGACATGGGCTATCGCGGTGCGGGCACGATCGAGTTTCTGTGGGAAGACGGCAAGTTCTACTTCATCGAGATGAACACCCGCCTGCAGGTCGAGCATCCGGTGACCGAGGCGATCACCGGCCTCGACCTCGTGCGCGAGCAGATTCGCGTCGCCGACGGCAAGCCGCTGTCGGTCAAGCAGGACGAGCTGGTCTTCACCGGCCACGCGATCGAATGCCGGATCAATGCGGAAGACCCGTTCAACTTCACCCCCTCGCCGGGGCAGGTGACGAGCTATCACGCGGCGGGCGGCATGCATGTGCGCGTCGATAGCGGGCTATACGCGGGCTATCGCATTCCGCCTTATTACGATTCGATGATCGCCAAGCTGATCGTCTATGGCCGCACGCGCGAAGGCTGCATCATGCGGCTGAAGCGCGCGCTTGAGGAAATGGTGATCGAAGGCGTGAAAACCTCGATCCCGCTGCATCAGGAACTGATCCGGCAGGACGATTTCCTGAACGGCGACTATTCAATCAAATGGCTTGAGGAATGGCTGGCCGAGCGCGGTTCCTGATCGATAAGGGTCGGCTAGTCCCTACCAGGCCCAGCTGACCCTGATATGCGCGAGACGGCCAGCTTTCTTCTTTCCGCCGCCCAGCGCCGCAACTTCCAGCGCCGGACCATCCGCAACCGGCTGGATCGACCATTCGCGCTTCAGCCCGTCATCAACCCACGGCTGGCGCGGGTTCGCCGGGGCACCCAGCGCGCCTTTTTCCTCGTCAAGCTCGATTGTGCCGGAACCGGCAAGATCGGCTTCCCGGTCGAGCCGCTTTACCGAGAGATCGAAATTCACGGGAAGCAACTGGGCGGCGGCCGGTACGACGGGTGCAATCGAATCGCGCGCGCAGGCCGGGAAGGCGGCGACCGCAAGCCCCATGCAACAGCCGGACCCGATCAGGACCCGTGCCTGCCGCCGCGACAAGGCGGGCATTTTCCGTTGGGCGATCCGCTTGGCCAAGATGTGCATGGAGTGTCTCAAAGCTCCGCAACGCGCATATTGTTTACGCCATATCGCATGCAATTGCGAAGATGGCATGACACCAACTCCGACGAAGCGAGATGGTTGCACGCGGGATTGAGCGCAGCCTGTGGGAAACATACGCATTCGCCGGAAGGCGACGCTTCCTGATTGCGCACGCGGCCCGCTCGCCATAAGCAGCGGGGCCTATGGACAGATCGCCGCTCGCCCGCCCGTTTCCCGCTCTCCCCGCCATCGCAGGGGCCGTGCCGCGCATCGCGCGCGCCGGTTACAAGAATTGGGGCCGCTGCGACCTCACCTTCGTGACATTGGATGAGGGAACCTCGGTCGCGGGCGTGTTCACGAAGAACGTGTGCTGTTCGTCCGAGGTCGAACTGGGCCGCGATCAGGTGACCTTGGGCCGCGCGCGGGCGCTGGTGGTAAACGCCGGCAATTCCAACGCTTTCACCGGCTATCGCGGGCGCGAGGCGGTGGAGACGATCATGGCCGAAGTCGCCGCCCATCTGGACTGCGAGCCGAGCGACGTGTTCGTCTCCTCCACCGGCGTGATCGGCGTGCCGCTGCCCCAAGACAAGGCGCGCGAAGGTCTGGCACGCGTGTTCGCGGCAGAGCCCTGCGGCTGGGAGCAGGCCGCCGAGACCATCGGCACCACCGACACCTTTACCAAGGGCGCGCATGCCAGCGCGATGGTGGGCGGCAAAAGGGTGGAGTTCAGCGCGATCATCAAGGGCAGCGGCATGATCGCGCCCGACATGGCGACGATGCTGGGCTATATCTTCACCGACGCAAATGTCTCGCCCGCCTTCCTGCAGCAATGCCTGTCCGCCGCGAACGAGGCGACGTTTTCGTGCATCACGGTCGATGGCGACACCTCGACCAGCGACACGGTGCTGGCCTTCGCCACCGGCAAGGCGGGGAACGAGGAGATCACCGGCCCCGACAGCCCCGGCGCGGACGCCTTTGCCGCGGCTCTGCACGACGTCTGCCGGCAGCTGGCACATCTGGTGGTGCGCGACGGCGAAGGCGCGCAGAAATTCATCGAGATCGCGGTGACGGGCGCCAAGTCGGACGACAGCGCGCGGCGCGTGGGCCTTGCCATCGCCAATTCGCCCCTGGTCAAGACCGCCATCGCCGGCGAGGATGCGAACTGGGGCCGCGTCGTCATGGCGGTGGGCAAGGCAGGCGAACCGGCGAACCGCGACCGCCTCTCGATCGGCTTCGGCGGGGTATGGACTGCGCGCGACGGCCAGCCGCTCGCCGATTATGACGAAGCGCCCGTGGCCGCGCATCTGAAGGGTCAGGACATTCGCATCGATGTCGATCTGGGCATTGGCGAAGGGCGCGCGACCGTCTGGACCTGCGACCTCACCCACGGATATATCACCATCAACGCGGATTACCGGACATGAACGCTCCCATCGATGCCGTCGCCGCGCTGATGCGCGAAGTCGCGGAAAAGACCATCCTGCCGCGCTACCAGTCGCTGGCCGACAGCGAGATCGTCGAAAAGGCGCATGACGATGTCGTCACCATCGCCGACCGCGAGAGCGAGGCCATGCTGGCCGAGGGGCTGGCGAAGATCCTGCCCGAGGCCGCCATCGTGGGCGAGGAAGCCGCCCATGCCGACGACGCGGTGATGGACCGGCGCGGCGCGGATCTGTGCTGGATCATCGATCCGCTCGACGGCACCAATAATTTCGCGCGCGGCAAGCCGCCCTTTGGCATGATCATCGCGCTGGCCGCGAACGGCGAGACGCAGGCGGGCTGGCTATGGGATCCGCTGAACGAGCGGCTGTGCCATGCCGAGATCGGCAAGGGCGCCTTCATCGATGGCACACGCATCACCGCGCGCCCGACCGGCGAGGACAAGCCCGTCGCCGCGATCAGCACCGTCTTCCTGAACGAGGAGCAGCGCCATCAGGTGCAGCGCAATGTCGCGCCGCATTTCCGGCTGGTCGACATCCCGCGCTGCGCGGCGGAGCAATATCCGCGGCTGGCGCTGGGGGTGAACGATGTGTCGGTGTTCAATCGCACGCTGGCATGGGACCATGCGGCGGGCGTGTTGTGGCTGAACGAGGCGGGCGGCAGGGCCGCGCGGCTGGACGGTTCGCCCTATCGGCCGGACCAGGACGGCACCGGCCTGCTGGCAGCGGCGAGCCCGGCCCTGTGGGACAGGCTCGCCGACTGCATTCCCTGATTACAGTTCGGATTCCAGCCAGCCCTTGAGCTGGCTCTTCGGCGCGGCGCCCAGCTTCTGCGCGACCGCTTCGCCGTTCTTGAACAGGACCATCAGCGGGATCGACTGCACGCCGATCTGGCCGGGCACGCCGGTGTTTTCCATGATGTCCATCTTGGCGATGGTCACCTTCTCGCCCAGTTCCTCGCTGATTTCCTCGAGCGCGGGGGCGATCATTTTACAGGGGCCGCACCAGTCGGCCCAGAAATCGACCAGAACGGGCTTGTCGGACTTGAGGACGTCATCTTCGAAGCTGGCGTCGGTGACGGCGATGGTCGGCATGGAAATCTCCTTGAAAGTCGCAGGTCTGTCTTGATCGTATAGATAGGACGGCGGCGGCCGGACGCAAACCGCGCGGCGGCAATGGATTCTACCCCCCCCTTAACGCGGCCTTCTCGCGCGCCATGATGTCGGCGGGAATGGCGAAGATGCGCGGGGCATGGGTATAGAGCAGCAGCGCCTCGACCTCGCGGCCCGGATGGATCGCCTCCAGCGCGCAGGCATAGGCGGCCATCTGGCGCAGATAGGCGGGCGGAATGTCCGCGAAATCCTCGGGCGGGCGGCGCGCGGTCTTGAAATCGACGATGCGGATCGGGTCGCCCGCCGCCGCATCGCCCAGATGCAGCCGGTCGACCGTGCCCGCCACCACGCGCGCGCCGACCGTGGCGGAGAACGACACCTCGGCCAGCGCGTCGGGCGCGAACAGATCGGCGCATTCCGGGTCCATCAGCACGCGGATCGCGGCCTGCGCCATTTCGGCGCGGGTTTCTTCCGACAGATCCGCCGCCTGCCGTTCCAGCCAGCGCATCGCGGCGTCGATGCGGCGTTCGGGCGGCAGTTCGGGCAGGCGTTCCAGCAGCCGGTGGATCAGCACGCCGCGCCGCGCGGCGTCGACGCCGATCCCGCCCATCGGCGCATGCGGCGGCTCGGCGGCTTCGTGCGGATCGCCCAAGGACGATGGCGCGAGCGGGCGCGGCGGCGCGGGCTCGGCGCCCGCGGGGGCCAGCGCCCAGCCGGGCAGCAGCGCGAAACCGGTCTGCCGCGCGCCCGCGGGCATGCCGGGCGTGCGTTCCGCGCCCTGCCCCAGTTGCTTCATCCCGCCCCAGATCGGATCGGCCAGCCAGTCGCCGGCTTCTCCGAACAGGGGTGAGAGCCGCGCATACCAGCTGTTCGCCGGAGGCTCGGTCTTCTTGGCCCGAAGCGCCCCTGCCAGGAACAGCGCTTCCTCCGCCCGCGTCATCGCGACGTAAAGCAGCCGCCAGTGCTCCTCGCGCTCTTCCTTCGCGGCGATCTCTTCGGCGTCGGCGATGGGCCCCAGCTTCTCCGCCTTTTTCAGCGACGGCAGCGGCAGGGTGCGCGGCGCGAAACCCGGTGCATCGGGCAGCGGTTCGGTCAGTTCCAGCGTGCGCGGCGGCGACAGATCGGGATCGTCCGCCGCATCGGCCAGGATCACGATGGGCGCCTGCAAGCCTTTCGATCCGTGCACCGTCATCACCCGCACCAGCCCGCCCTGCTGGTCCGCCTCGCGCTTCAGCTCGCCGTCGCCAGCCTCGAACCAGCGGATGAAGCCCGTCAGGCTGGGGGTCTGGCTGGCGCTGAAGGCCATGGCGGCGATCAGCATTTCGTCGATGGGGTCGTTGACCTCGCCCCCCAGCCGCGCCGCCAGCCTGCGGCGCGCCTGCCAGGGGCCGACCAGCATCCAGTGCAGCAGCGCCTGCGGCGTGTCGTAATCGGCAAGGCGCAGCAGATCGTTGAGCATGGCCAGCGCCTCGCGCGGGCGGCTGGCGGTGCTTTCGCGCAGCCGGTTGTAGAGCCGCACGCCCTTCTCGCGCCAGCCATGTTCCAGCAGCTCTTCCTGCGTCCATCCGAAGATGGGCGAGACCAGCAGGCAGGCGAGCGACAGATCGTCCTCGGGCTGGGCGGCGAAGCGCATCGCCGCCATCAGGTCGCGTACGCCCAAAGGCGCGCCCAGCCGCAGCCGGTCCACGCCCGCGACCGGCACGCCCTTGGCATGCAGCCGCGCGACGATCAGCCCCGCCAGCTCCTTGCGCTTGCGGACCAGGACCATCACGTCGCCGGGGCCCGCCAGCCTCTCGCCGCCCTTGACCAGCGGAAAGCCCGCGTCGATCCAGTGGCGGATCTGGGTCGCGATATTCTCCGCCACGCGGCGGTCGGGGCGCGAGAGCCAGCCCTCGGTCCCCTCGTCGGCGTCCTCGTCCTCGCCGCCGGGATCGCCCACCGTGCGCCACAGCACGACCTGTCCGGGTCGCTTCTCGCCCAGATGCACGCCGGGATCGTCGGCAAGGCCCAGCTGCTCCGGCCCGATCTCGGCAATCGCGGCATCGACGAAATCCAGCACGGGCTGTGCGGTGCGATAGCTGCGGGCAAGGCCGTATTCGCGGAACGGGCGCTGCTCTTTCGCGCCGCGCGTGAAGGACAGGTTCTCGATCGCGCCGGCCATGCGGGCCTTCACACGGTCGCGGGCGCGCTGGAAATTTTCCGGACTGGTGCCCTGAAAGCGGAAGATCGCCTGCTTGTAGTCGCCCACCACGAACAATGTGCGCATCCGGTCGCCGCGCGCGCCTTCGCCGGTGAAGAACTCCTCGGTCAGCGCGTCGATCACGTCCCATTGCGCGCTGTTCGTATCCTGCGCCTCGTCGACAAGGATGTGGTCGAACTGGCGGTCAAGCTTGTAGCGGATCCACGCCGACATGTCGGAGCGTTTGAGCAGCCGCGCGGCCTCGGCGATCTGGTCGTCGAAATCGATCAGCCCCGCGCGCGCCTTGGCCTCGCCCCATTTCAGCGCGAAGGCGCGGCCCAGGGTGAGCGCGGGGGCGAGCCACTGGGCGAGCGCGCCCAGGTTCTTCACCTCCTCCACCTTGTCGAGGCAAGTGATCGCCCGATACGCGTATTCACCGTAGTCGGGTTCGATCTTGGACAGGTTTGCCAGATATTTCGGCTCACCCTTGTCGTTCATGAGCGCCTTGCGGAGATCGGTACTGGCAGCCAGTCGCGCTGTCCCATCGCTTGCCAGCCACGCTCCGATCGGACCCGCCATCTTGCCTGCGGTCGCCGTGCCCCATGCCAGCAAGGCGTCATGGCATCGACGCAGCGATTGGGTGTCGAACGCTGAATCTTCGCATAAGGACGCGACCGCTGCCGGATCGTGATCGGGCTTCAGCCCCAACAGCCGATAGACACGCGGCAATAGCGGGGGCTTCCAGCTTCCGGTGCCTTCCCATGCGGCGCGCGCTTCGGCGCAGGCCATCAGGAAACGCTCGATCGCACCCTGGTCGGCGCGCAGCGACATGGTGGCCAGCGCGTCGGTCAGCGAAGTGTCGCCCTGCTCCTCCGCCGCGATCAGCAATTCGGCCAGCGTGTCGCGCAGCAGCAATTCGCGGTCGCGGTCCTCCATCGGGCGAGTGCCGGGGACCAGCCCCGCCTCGAGCGGAAAGGCCGACAGCAGCCACTGCGAGAAGGCGTGGATCGTCTCGATCCGAAGGCCGCCGCCGGGGCAATCGAGCACGGCGGCAAAGCGCGTGCGGGCGCGGGCGATGTCGTCGGGGCCGAACTCCGCGCCGATGGCCTGAAGGTCGCGGGCCAGCGCAATCTCGTCCGCGCGCACCCAGCTGGCGAGCACGTCGTTGACGCGGTTCGCCATTTCCGCCGCGCCCGCCTTGGTAAAGGTCAGGCACAATATCTGCGAGGGTTCGACATCAGCCTGCAGCAAGAGGCGCAGCACGCGGGCGGACAGCACCTGCGTCTTGCCGGTGCCCGCGCTGGCCGAGAGCCATACGGTGTCGGCGGGGTTCACCGCCTCGCGCTGGCTGCCGGCAAGCGGATAGACCTTGGCGGGGCCGCTCACTGGTCGCCCCCTTCAGGCCCGCGTCCCTGCCATTCGTCCAGCCGCATCAGCTGATCGTAATCGTTATAGCCGGGCAGATCGGGATTGAGCCGCGCGGTGAACGGCTCCTCGCCCACGATCCAGCGGTCGAGCGCATCGTGGAGCAGGTGTTCGCTTGTCGTGAGGAAATCCTCGCGCGGGATTCCGCTTTTCTTGCGGCCTTCCAGTATGGGTTCGTCGCGGTAGCCGAACTCGCCCGACTTGCGGTCGCGGGCGAGCGACCAGTATTCGAAATGCGTCGGTTCGCCGCGCAGCTCCGCAAACCCCTCATGCGCCGCGATCACCCCGGTTGTGCCCAACTGCAGCGCGAAGCCCGCCGCGACTTCGGAGGCGCGGGGCGGGTGGCCGGTCTTGTAATCGACAATCGCCAGTTCGCCATTCGGCAGCCGGTCGATGCGGTCGGCGCGGGCGCTGATCTCGACGCCCTTGACCGTGATGCGGCCCTTTTCCTCGACCGCCGCGATTGCACGCCCCTCGGCGCGCAGGGCCTGCGTTTCCGCATCCAGCCATTCGAGCGCGGCCAGCAGGCGCGGCTGCCACAGCCCGCGCATGAATGGATGGCCGGAGAGTTCGCGCAGCCGCTCCTCCGCCAGCGGGATCAGCGCGCCGGGGGCGGCATCGTGCTTTTTGTACCAGTCTTCCAGAATCTTGTGCACCGCGCTGCCGCGCCAGGCGGGCGTCGGCTCCTCGTCGATGCTTTCAAGCCGCTTCAGCCGCAAGATGTGTGAGGCATAGAACTGGTACGGGTCCGAACGCAGCCGGTCCAATGCGGTCGCGCTGATGTCGACCTTGCGCTGCGCCGCGCCGGGCATGGGCGCGGGCTGCGGGTGCGGATCGACCGGCTGCGCGAAATCGAGCTGTTCGGCCAGCGCCGGGATCTCGGTCTCCATGTGCCGGTCCAGCAATTCGCCAAGCATGGCGCGCACGCGCAGCACGAAGCGGCTGGCGATGGCGGGGCCGCTGGCATCCTTGCGCGCATAGGACAGCACCACCTCGGGCGCGCCTAGCGCGGCGGCAAGGTCGTGCGCCGACAGCCCGATGCGGAAATCGCCGCCCAGCACGCCCAGTGCGCGCATCACGGCGGGCGCGACCAGCGGATCGCGGGCGGGCGGCTGGGGCCAGCTGTTCTCGGTCAATCCGCCGCAGATGACGAGGTCGGCACGGCTCATCCGCGCCTCGATCAGGCCGTAGATCGCGATGCGCGGGTGCCCGCCATATGGGGGCCGGACCGAGATCGTGTCGATCGCATCGCGCAGCACCAGCGGCACTTCGGCAGGAGCCAGCGCAGTCGGCACCTCGCGCGCGCCTTCGCGCAATGTCTCCATCGCGGCGGACAGCGCGCGCCCGTCCGCCTCGGCCCAGATGCGGGTCGCGCACAGCGCCTCGCCCGCAGTCTCGATGGCGGAGAGCGCCTCGGCCATGTCCACGGTTTCGTGTTCGCCCAGCGCCACCAGCGGTTCGACGATGGGTTCGACCTGCGTTTCCCACCAGTCGAGCAGGGTGCTGCTGCCCCGCTCCTTCGCATGGCTCTTCAGCATCGCGCGGATCGGTTCTAGGCCGACATCGATGCGCGGGCCGCGCAGCCGCTTTTCGAACCGGCGCAGGCGGCGCAGCCATGCGGCGCGCTCGTCGCCCGTGCCGCCCGCCAGCGGATGCGACAGCGCGGAGACCAGCGGCACCGGCGCAGCGCGGGTGGCCAGAATTTCCGCCAGCAGCAGCGCCATGCGCCCCGCCGTGGTGTGCGGCATCGGGCGGCCCGCCGAATCGTCGGCCTGAATGTTCCAGCGCTTGAGATGCGCGATAACGCGTCCTGCCAACCCGCGATCGGGCGTGACCAAAGCGACGCGGCGTTCGGGCACTTCCAGCGCCTCGCGGATCAGCAGGGCGATGGACTGCGCCTCGTGCTCCGGCCTTGCGGTTTCCATCAGGCGCACGCCCGACAGGCGGCGGCGTTCGGGCGGCAGGTCGACCCAGCTGGCGCTTTCCTTCGGCGGCAGGAACAGGCTGGAGAGCGCCCGGCTGCGCTCGGGCGGCGCGGCGGAGGCGCCCCGGCGGTGCCACGCCCGCACTTCGCCACGCGCCACGCCCATGCGGTTCAGCAGCAGCTTCAGGTGATATTGCGGATGCGTCACCGCATCGTTCGGCCCCAGCGGCGCATCGCCCGGTTCCGCGCCAATGCCTGCGCGGCCCAGCGAATCCCAAACCTCGTCTTCCAGCGAGAGGTCGAGGTCGGGCAGAACCACCGCGCCTTTGGGCAGTCCCGCGATCGCGCGCAGCAGGCCGGCGATGGCGGGGCTGGCGCTGGTGATACCCGCGGCGACGATGGGCATTTGCGGCGGGCTTTCGCACCAACGCTGTGCCGCGTGATCGAACAGCGCGTTGCGCCGCGCAGGCACGTCGGTCTCGCCGCGCTGCTGCAATTCGGCCAGCCACATGGCCTGCACCGTCGCGAACAGGTGGAGGTTCTGCTTCCAGTGCTCCGACAGCTCGCCCACGATGTCCAGCACCCGCTCGCCCAGCAATTCCTCCGGCCCGATGCCCTCGACCAGCAGTCGGTCCATCGCGCGTCCGATCTCGCGTGCCTGCCGCAGCAGGGCAGAGGCGACGGGGATCTGCATGCCCGCGCGCTCCATCGCCTGTTTAAGCAATTGCGCCAGCCGCAGCCAGCGCCGCGTGGGGTCGGCGGCAGGCGGTATATCCGCGCCTTCTCCAATAGGATCGAGCAGCGGCCCCAAGGTCTCGTCCAGCTCGATATCGCCGATCACCGCCATGCGCGGCAGCAGCAGGCCGGTTCGGTCCTCCTCACCCATCAGCCGGGTGAACGCCTCGGTCATGGTGCGGATCGCGCGGCGACCGGGCAGCAGCAATGTCAGCCGCGCGAGCCCATAGCCATCCTCGTGGTAACGGGGCACCAGCCCCGCCGCCAGCGCATCGGCAAAACCGCGATGGGCCGCGATGGAATAGATCGAGAGCTGCTGCGAGGCCACGCTTACAGCACGTCGGCGAACAGGGCCTCTGCAGGCGCGATATGCTGCGGTTCGCCGATCTCGATCCAGTCGCCCTGATGGACCACGCCGTAAAGCCGCCCTTCCTCTATCGCGCGGCTCCAGAACACATTGGTCGAAAACTTGGCCTCGTCCGGCGGATCGCGCAGCAATGCCTTGGAAACCAGCTGGATGCCGGTGAACACATAGGGCGCGACCCGGCCCGACTTGCGCCGCGAGATCCGGCCATAAGGGTCGAGGTGAAAGTCGCCCTTGCCGCGGTAGTTATGCGCCCGCTTGTGCGGCACCAGCAGCAGCAGCGCGTCCATCTTCGCCGCGTCCCATGCGCCCGACAGCTCGTGAAACACGTCGACCGGCCCGTCGAGCCACATCGCATCGGAATTGAGGCAGAAGAACGGGTCCGCGTCGATCAGCGGCCATGCCCGCACCAGCCCGCCGCCGGTTTCCAGCAATTGCTCGCGCTCGTCCGAGATGGCGATCTGCGGACTCGTGCGCAGCTTCATATGCCCTTCGATATGGTCGGGCAGGTAATGCACATTGACCACCGCGCGCGCGATTCCCGCCTCGGCAATCTTGTCGAGCGCATGGTCGAGCAGCGGCTTGCCCGCGACCTTGACCATGGGTTTGGGGCGGCTGGTGGTGAGCGGGCGCATGCGCTTGCCCAGCCCCGCGGCCATGACCATCGCGACATCGCTGGCAAGCGGGGGGACGGTGCGCAGCATGGGTTCAGCCCTCTTCCGTCGCGCCGCCGGACGCGCGAAGCTCGCCGGGGATATTGGCATCCATCCAGCGCGCCACCGGTTCCAGCGCGGGATGCGCCAGATCGCGCTCCATCAGGTCCCAGACGCGCGGGATCAGCGACAGATAATGATGCTTGCCATCGCGCCGCGACAGGCGGACGAAGATGCCCACGATCTTCGCATTCCGCTGCGCCCCCAGAATGGCGTAATGCGACAGGAAATCCTCCCCCGCGCCGGTGTGCGCGCGGTAATGATCCAGCATCGCGGCCTCCAGTTCGGGCGCAACATCGCGCCGCGCATCCTGAAGCAGCGAGACGAGATCATAGGCCGGATGCCCGACCAGCGCGTCCTGAAAATCCAGCAACCCCTGCTCGGTGATATCATCCAGCAGCATCACGTTCTCGGCATGATAGTCGCGCAGCACCGTGACGCCGCCTTCGGGCAGGGCGGCCTGCGCGTCCAGAACCGGCTGCATGACTTCGCGCCACGCCGCTTCGAACCCGTCGTCGTCGACCGCCAGCCCGTGCGCGACGCAGAACCATTCGGTGAATAGCTTCGCCTCGCGCAGATAGGTGTTGAGGTCGTAGGGATCGAACGGACCCGCGGGCGCCTCGGCCAGCTTTGCCAGCACCTCGACCGCGGCGGCATAGACGGGATGTTCGTCGTCCGCCGCCCGGTCCAGGTGATCGCGCATGCGGCGATGACCGAAATCCTCCAGCAGGACGAGGCCCTGCGCCGCATCCTCGGCAAGGATTTTAGGCGCACGAAAACCGTGATCGGCCAGATAATGCGCCGCCTTCAGGAACGGGCGCGGATCCTCGTGCGGCGGCGGCGCGTCCATCAGCATAGCGCTTTCATCGCCCCTCACGATCCGGAAATAGCGGCGGAAGGAGGCGTCGCCCGGCAGCGGCTGGATCTCCGCCCCGCCCCAACCCGCCGCGTCCAGAAAGGCGCGTGCGTGGGGCGGGAACGGGCGGGATGCGGATGCGGGCGTGTTCATCCCCACCGCTCTAGCCAATCCGCCCCCGCGCGGGCAATGGCGATCCGTTCGCTGCCACCTGTTTCGATGTGGATTTCAAGACAGGCCGGATCATGCGCGAACCCGCCCGCCATCTCGGGCCATTCGGCGATCAGCGCGGCATCCTCGAGATAATCGTCCAGCCCCAGCTCCTCGACCTCCATCGGGTCTTCCAGCCGGTAGAAATCGGCATGGACCAGCGGCAGGCTGACATCGGGGGGGCCATAGGTCTGGATGATCGCAAAGGTTGGGCTGGGCACCTCCCCCACATGGCCCAGCGCGGCGATGATCGCGCGGGCCAGCGTGGTCTTGCCCGCCCCCAGTCCGCCGCGCAGCGCCACGATGTCGCCGGGGCGCAGCAGCGCGGCGATGCGCCGGCCCAGCGCCTCGGTCGCGGACAGATCGGCAAGCGGGTGGCGGGTCTCGTCCGTCATCGTACTAGGGAAGCGTCACCGTCACGACCACGCGCCCGCGCGGGTCCTGCGCATAGTCCAGCGTTCCCTTGTGCGCCGCGATCAGCTCGCGCGCCAATGGCAGGTTCAGGCCCGCGGCGGTGTCCGCGCTGCCCGACACGCCTTCCTGCGCATTGTCATGGGTGATCAGCACCGCCACGCCCTCGCGGCGGCGGCGCAGGTCCATGTTGATCCGCCCGCCCCGCGGCGATCCGGCGATCGCATTATCGACCAGATTGCCGATGGCCCGGCCCAATTGCCGCTCATCGCCCCTGACCATGCCCGAAGCCCGGTCGCCGCGCAGGTTGAAGGTGATGTTCGCCGCCTCGATCGCCTGCGCGCGGTCCTGCACCAGCCGGGTGACCAGCGGCATCAGCTCGACATCCTCCTCGGCCAGCGGCATCAGCCCCGCCTCGCTCTGCGTCAGGTCCAGCACCGCCTCGATCTGCTGCGACAGGCGCGCGGTGGAATCGAGGATCGCGGTGACATATTCACGCCCGGTCTCGGTCATCTCGCCCGCCACGCCTTCCTTCAGCATCTCGGCGAAACCGGCGATCGAGGTCAGCGGCGTGCGGAACTCGTAACTCATATTGGCAAGGAAGCGGGTCTTGACCGCGTCCGCCTCGACCAGCGCCTCGTTGCGTTCGATCAGCGCGGCCTCGGCCTTTTGCGAATCGGTGATGTCGAGGCTGGTCAGCATGCCGTTCCCGTCGGGCAGCGGCACGCCCATCAGCGACAGCACCCGCCCGTCGGCCAATGTCACGCGGCCCGTCGACTGCTCGCGCTGCAACGTCGCCGCCTCGACCAGCAGGCGGATGCGGCGCGTGTCTGCCCGGTCCTGCAGCAGGGGAGCCATGCCTTCCAACAAGGCGTCGATATGCGGATGATCCGCCAGCATTTCCTCGTGTAGGCTCCATTCGGCGGCAAAGCGCCGGTTCCAGATCTGCAGCCGCCCGTCGGGGGCCAGCACCACCAGCCCCTCGAACAGATTGTCGAACGTGGCGGTGCGCGTGCGCAGCAGCGTGTCGCGCGCGCTGGCCAGCTTCAATTGCTCGGTCCGGTCCTCGAAGATCATGACCAGCCCGCCATCGGGCATCGGCTGCGCCACGACGCGCAGATGGGTGCCGTCGGCAAGCACCCATTCCTCGTCCTTGACGTCATTGGCGGTGAACCAGCCCTCGCGCTCGGCACGCCACGCGGGGAAATCGCGCACTTCGGGCAGGCGTCCGGCATTGCGCATCATGTCGAAGATGCGGCCCACCGGCAGCGCCTCCTGCCCGATATTGGGCGGCAGGCGAAAGATGCGCTGCATCGGCAGGTTGGTGAAGACCAGCTGGCGCAGATGGTCGAACTGCGCGACCCCGCTGCTCATCTGGTCGAGCAGAGCGCGTTGCGCATTGCGGAACGCGCGATATTCGCGTTCCAGCAATTGCAGGTCCTCGACATCGACCGCATAGCCCGCGACGCCTTCGTCCCCAACCGGCAGGTCGGAGATGCGAAAGGCGCGGCGTTCGCCGTCGATGGTGATCATCGCCTGCCGCTCGACCGCCTGCTGAGAGGTCTTGGCGCGCTCGGCCACTTCGTTCGCGGTCAGCCCGTCGACCGTCTCGACCAGCTCGATCCCGCCCGACACCACATCCTCGGCGCTTTCCGCCCCGACCGCGGCGACATAGGCCGAATTGACCAGCCGCAGCCGCCCGTCGGTGTCGCGGAACCACATCGGCACCGGCGCCGCCTCGATCAGCCCGACCAGCGCGTGGAAATCGTGGCGCGATCGATCGAGTTCGGCGGTCAGCCGGGCGATTTCCTCGGCGCTGTCGCTGGCGTCGAACACCCACAGCATCACCGATCCGCCGCCCGCCACCTGCGGGTCGGCCAGATGGCCGATGACCGACAGCGCATGGTTGTTGCCGCCGGGATGCAGCATCATGCGCAAGGGCGCGGCAGAGGACCGGGTCTTCTCGACCGCATCCCACAATGCCTCCGCCTCCTCGACCGGCAGGCCCGATTCGGGTCCGGCCAGCCCGTGCAGATGCTGCGGCAGGGTCCGGCAGCCGAACCATGCGGCCAGCCGTTCCGACGCCTCGATCCTGCCATTGGCCCGCACCAGCAGAGGCAGCGCGGGCGATTCGTCGATCATGCGCGACAGGCGCAGATTGGTCTTGCGGTCGCGGTGCGCGCGGCGCAGCTTGCGGCGCGCCACCACCAGCGCCCAGCCCGCCGCCGCCGTCCACGCGGCCAGCAGCAGGCCGATCAGCAGCAGGGCGGGAAGCCCCAGCGTAAACCCCTGTGCAGCGGTCGATCCGTTCATGCTGACGGGCTAGGCGACCCGGCGCGCAAGGGCAATCGCGTTAAGCGCGCTTATGCGCCGCCGCGCCGATTATGCAGCTTGCGATCATGCCTCCGGCGAATTTGCCAGATCCCCAAATAAGCTTGCCAACCCGCCGGGCATTCCCGAAAAGGTTAACGGCCCGAACGATCGGGGCGTGGCGCCAAGGATCTTGCAACCGCAAGGGGGCAAATAATGATCGCGAATATTCAGGCGCTTCGTGCGCTGGCCGCGCTTCTGGTCGTGGTGGTTCATCTCGAACAATTGCTGGCGCCGCTTGGGGTTACCCCCAGCAACGTGTTTTTCGGCGGCGGCGGGGTCGACCTGTTCTTCGTGATCAGCGGCTTCATCATGGTCTATACCACGGCGCAAAGCTGGCCGGGGACGGGCAATTTCCTGCTGAACCGCGTGATCCGCATCGTGCCGCTCTACTGGCTAATGACGCTGGCGGTGTTCGCCCTTGCCATGATCGCCCCCTCGCTGCTGGGCAGCACCGAGGCCCGGCCCGAATATCTGGCGAAATCGCTGGCCTTCATCCCCTTCGAAAAGTCGAACGGCAGGATGGAGCCGATCCTGTTCCTCGGCTGGACGCTCAATTACGAGATGTTCTTCTACCTGATCCTCGGCCTCGGGCTGGCGTGGAAGGCGCGCGGGCTGGCCGCGGTCGCGCTGTTCTTCGTCGCGCTGGTCGCGGCGGGGCTGATCGCGGCAGGGTCGGCGGGAGAATTTTCCGATCCGCTGCTGCGCTTCTACACCCATCCGATCCTGCTGGAATTCGTGATCGGCATGGCCATCGGGGCGGCCTATCTCCATCCGGGCTGGGACGCATTATGGTCGCGCTCCTCGCCGTGGATCGGCGCGGCGATGGTCGCGGGCGGGCTGGCGGCGCTCGTGTTCCTGCCGCTGGTGGAATTGCCGACCGACCGCATCGTCCAGATCGGTCTGGCATCGGCCTGCATCGTGTTCGGCGCGCTCTGGCTGGAACGGCTGGGCCATGTGGTCCGGTCGAACACCGTGCTGCTGCTCGGCAATGCCAGCTATGCGATCTATCTGACGCATCCCTTCGTGACGCAGGCGGTCAGCAAGGTCGCGGACATGCTTTCGCTCGATTCGGTGTTGGTGCGCTGCCTGCTGGTGCCGGTGACCTATGCGCTGGTGATGCTGGCCGGGGTGATCGTGCACCTGATGTTGGAAAAGCCGATGACCCGCGCGATCCGCGCCGCGATGGGCGTCCGCCGCAAGAGCGCGCCGGCAGGCGGAATGTAAGGCCCAAAAAGCAAAACGACCGTCTTCGGGTGTAGGCGGCCCCGCGCCTGAACTGCCGGGCCAGCGTCCTGCTGGTCGCAGAAGCGCTGGCCTGACAGCGCTCGTCGCCGACGGTTCCCGGCTAGCCGAGCGAATCGCGGGAGCATCCGGGGTAGCCGCCGTCTCTTGTCTGGCAAATCGGGCTAAGTCCTTGTTTTGCGCTGGTTGTGTCACCGCAAGACACTAGCATCCATGTGGCTCGCCTTTGCATGGGCACGCTGCGCCCATGCCATGCGGGTTTGACAATTCGATCGTGACAGCGCCGCCGGCGCGCGAATTCGGGGCCAGACCGCATGGACATGATAAGCAGGAAGACGCCCCTTCGCCGCCGCCGGAAAGCCCGCGTGGCGCGGCCGCTGCGGGTCGGCATTCTTACCCTGCCGCTGCACATCAATTACGGCGGCATCATCCAGGCCGCCGCGCTCTATCGCATGATCGAGGACATGGGACACCACCCGGTCTTCCTTGACAAGAAGCCCAAGCGGTCGCTGCCGCACCGGCTGAGCAAGCGGCTGCTGGCTTCGATCCCCGGCCAGAACATCGGCAATGTGCGCGAGGCGGTGCGCAACATGAACGTGCACAAGCCCTTCGTTCGGCGTTTCCTGCCCGATGTCACCCGTCCGCTGATGACGGGCAACGATTTGGCTGCCGCGGTCAGGCGGCGCAGGCTGGATGCGGTGGTGGTGGGCAGCGACCAGGTGTGGCGCCCGCATTACCACCAGGACGAGCAGGCGCTGGTCTATTTCCTGGACTTCGTGGAACCTGAGGTGACCGCGCGCATCGCCTATGCCGCCTCGTTCGGCAAGCCGCAGTGGGAACATGCGGACATCGCCGAGCCCGCCAGCGAGCTGCTAAGCGATTTCGCCCATGTCTCGGTGCGCGAGAATACCGCCGCCGACATCTGCGCTGAGACGTTCGGCGTGGAGAATGCCGAGGTCGTGCTGGATCCGACACTGGCGGTCGACCCCCGGTTTTACGAGGAAGTCGCCTCCGACGCCGCCGACCTCGACTGCGAGGACGGCGAGTTCGTGTTCGAATATGTGCTCGACCGCGAAAGGATCGAGCCGGGCATCGCCGAGAGGCTGGCCGACGATCTGCCCGATCTGTCACATGCCCGCGCGATCCATCCCGAACTGCCGGGCGACGCCGATACGCTGCCCGACTGGATGGCGCATTTCCGCCATGCCGGCTGCGTGCTGACCGACAGCTTCCACGGCACGGTGTTCTGCATCCTGAACCGCCGCAATTTCATCACCATCGTCAACCCCAAGCGCGGCGCCGACCGGTTCCACACGCTGCTGGGCGCGCTGGGGCTGGAAGGGCGGACTGTGAAGCGACTGGACGATGCGACCGCGCGGCGACTGCTGTCGCAGCCGATCGACTATGATGCGGTCCATGAAAAGCTGGACGCGCTGCGCCGCAGCTCTCGCGATTTTCTGAAAGGCGCGCTGGACGCCGCCCGCTAGAACGGCCTAGCACGTCGCGCCCGGCTGCCGAAAGGGCAACCGGGCGCTCTGCGATCAATAGCGGTAATGCTCGGGCTTGAACGGGCCTTCGACCGGCACGCCGATGTAATCGGCCTGGCGCTTCGACAGCGTGGTCAGCTTCACGCCCAGCTTGTCGAGGTGCAGCGCGGCGACCTTTTCGTCGAGGTGCTTGGGCAGGATGTGGACCGCGTTGTCGTACTGGTCGGCCTTGGTGAACAGCTCGATCTGCGCCAGCGTCTGGTTGGTGAAGCTGGACGACATGACGAAGCTGGGGTGCCCCGTGGCGCAGCCCAGGTTCACCAGACGGCCCTTGGCGAGCACGATGATCTGCTTGCCGTCGGGGAAGGTGACGAGATCGGTACCCGGCTTCACTTCCTTCCACTCGTAATTGTCGAGCGCCGAAATCTGGATCTCGCTGTCGAAGTGGCCGATGTTGCACACGATCGCCATGTTCTTCATGGCTTCCATGTGCGCGCCGGTGATCACGCCTTCGTTGCCGGTGGCGGTCACGAAGATGTCGCAGCGCTTCACCGCCTCGTCCATGGTGACGACTTCATAGCCTTCCATCGCGGCCTGCAGCGCGCAGATCGGATCGATCTCGGTCACCAGCACGCGCGCGCCGCCGTTGCGCAGCGAATCCGCGCTGCCCTTGCCGACATCGCCGAAACCGGCGACGCAGGCGACCTTGCCGGCCAGCATCACGTCGGTCGCGCGGCGGATCGCGTCGACCAGCGATTCCTTGCAGCCATACAGGTTGTCGAACTTCGACTTGGTCACGCTGTCGTTCACATTGATCGCGGGAAACGGCAGCTTGCCGGCCTTGGCGATGTGATACAGGCGGTGGACGCCGGTGGTCGTCTCTTCCGACACGCCCTTGATGGCCTTGACCGTCTCGGTCAGATAGCCGGGCTTCTTCGCGATGAACGCCTTCAGCGCGCGCTGCATCTCGATCTCTTCGGCGTTTTCGGGATCGGGCATGGTCTCGCCCGCTTCCATACGCGCGCCCCACAGCGCGAACATGGTGGCATCGCCGCCATCGTCGAGGATCATGTTGCAGGTCTCACCGCTTCCGGCGTCCCAGTCGAAGATGCGGCCCACGTAATCCCAGTATTCGGCCAGGCTCTCGCCCTTCACCGCGAACACGGGGATGCCCTGCGCCGCGATGGCGGCGGCGGCGTGGTCCTGCGTCGAATAGATGTTGCAGGTCGCCCAGCGAACCTCTGCGCCCAGCGCGGTCAGCGTCTCGATCAGCACGGCGGTCTGGATCGTCATGTGCAGCGATCCGGTGATGCGCGCGCCCTTCAGCGGCTGCGATGCGCCATATTCCTCGCGCAGGGCCATCAGGCCCGGCATTTCGGTTTCGGCGATGGCGATCTCGTCCCGGCCATAATCGGCCAGCGAGAGATCGGCGATAACATAATCCTTTTCAGCGACACTGGCCACGGCGGGTACTCCTGAGTCTGTCTATCCATCGGGGCACCGATCGGGCGCCCCTCACATGGACGCCGCTCTACAGAACGAGCGCGCCGAGGGCAAATATAAAGACTTCTTTATATGACGCGGCCACCGGGCGATGCGGCGCCCAGCAGAAAGGGGCCGAAGCCCGCGGCCCCGACCCCTTCTGTCAGGGGCGATCCATCAGCCCCTGTCGCCCCCGCGGCGAAGCGGGAAAAGGCGTATCGTTCAATCGACCATGGCGAACTGCGCAGGCCGCGCGGGCGACAGCAGATGCTCCGCCGCCAGCACCAGCTCCGCCTGTCCGCCATTGCTGGCCAGATCGCGCGTCACCTGCTTGAGCTGGTCGCATTGCAGCCACGGATGTCCCAGCCCGTACTGGTTCGCCATGCCCACGCTGATCTTGTCCATCTCGCGCTTGGCCCCGCGCTCGCCCAGCCGCTTCACATGGCCGTTCTTCAGCGTGGCATAGGCGCCCTTCATGATGGTCAGCCGCTTGGCCGAGAAATCGTTGTAATCCGCCTGGAAATCATGCGCGCCCTTGCGGCAGCGCAGCGAGGTCACCATCAGCATGATGTCCAGCTTGCGCAGGTTTTCCGCCTGCGCGGCGTCGGCAGGCGTCTCTGCCAGTGCGGCCTGCGGCGCGCCCGCCAGCATGGCAAAGGCCGATGCGGCCGCGGCAATTGTCCTGAAAGTCCCCATTTCGCATATCCCCGGTCTGCCCGGACCGCCCCTCGGTCCATGGTCAGCAGGATCGCGCGATTCCTTTACTCAATCTTCAAGCTGCGCGGTAAACCGATCTTAACCATGGCGCGCACAGTTCCGCCGCCCTTCTCGCACGGCGCCTCCTTGCACCGGGCCGCGCAGCCCCTATGTCTCGCCCTGACGCGCGTTAAGGCGCGGATGCACGGGAAAGAAGGACACAACACCATGACCATCAAGCAAGGCGAAAAACTGCCCGACGTGACGCTGACCAAGACCACCCCCGACGGCCCGGAAAAGGTCCAGTCCGCCGATTATTTCGCCGGCAAGAAGGTGGCCCTGTTCTCGGTCCCCGGCGCCTTCACCCCGACCTGCTCGGCCAAGCACCTGCCGGGTTTCGTCGAAAAGGCGGACGAGCTTAAGTCCAAGGGCGTCGATGAAATCGCCTGCACCGCCGTGAACGATCCCTTCGTGATGCAGGCATGGTGCGACCGCGACGGCAGCGAGGCGATCACCATGCTCGCCGATGGCAATGGCGACTTCGCCGAAGCGCTGGGCCTGACCATGGACGGCAGCGGCTTTGGCCTGGGCAAGCGCGGCCAGCGCTGGTCGATGGTGGTCGACGACGGCACCGTCACGGAACTGAATGTCGAGGATCCGGGCGCGTTCGAGAAATCGACCGCCGAATACATGCTCGACCAGCTCTGATTCCAGGCCGAGATTAAAGAGGGGCGCTTCCGTTCGCGGAGGCGCCCTTTTTCGTTGCGCTTTTCCATGGCGCCCCCTTCCCCTCGGGTTTCGCCGTGTTACGGTGCCTTTCGGTCGAACTCGGGTCGCTTGGGGAAAGACCATGATCGCCAGACTGCTCGCCATGGCCGCCGCCTTGCTGGCCGCCCTGTCCGTCACCGCACGCGCCCAAGACCTGCTGATCCAGAACGTCCGGCTGATCGACCTTTCCGCCGAAAGCCCGCAATTGAGCGCGCCGCAATCCGTGCTGATACGCGGCGACCGGATCGCCGCCATCGCGCCGGTCGGTGCCATCCCCGTGCCCGAAGGCGTCACCCCGATCGACGGAAACGGCGGCTATCTCCTCCCCGGCCTTACCGACATGCATGTGCACGTGTGGGATCAGGCCTCGCTCGGCTCCTATCTGGCGCATGGGGTAACGGCGATCCGCAATGCCTCGGGCATGCCGTTCCATCTGGACCTCGCGCAGCGGATCGAGGCGGGCGAGCTGGCTGGCCCGCGCCTCCTCACCACCGGCCCGATCCTAAACAGCCACGGGGCGAACGAACAACTCAACCACCAGTTCGTCACCACCAGTGCCGAAGCGCGCGCCGCCGTCCGCTGGCAGCACGAGGCGGGCTTTCGCCACCTCAAGGTCTATTCCAATCTCACGCGCGAGGCATGGGCGGGCGTCAAGGCAGAGGCCGAGGCGCTGGACATGACGATCATGGGCCACACACCCGAAGGCATCCGCGCCCAAGGCACACCCCGCGACCGTCCCTTCGACATGGCGTTCACCGATCTGCTCGATGCGGGCTTCGTCACGATCGAGCATGTCGAGAGCATCGTCTGGCACGGATTGCGGAACCGCCACGATCCGGCTGCCGCCCACGCGCTGGCGCAGCGCATCGCCGCATCAGGCACGCCTGTCGATCCCACGCTGGTCGCCTTTCGCAACCTGCTCCACGTCGCCGAGACGAAGGGGGCCTATCTGCGGCGACCCGGCACCGAATGGATGAACCCGATGCTGGTCGCGCAGTCACAGGGCGAATACGACCGCTGGACGAACGAAGCGGTCGAACCCAACCGCGAGGCCTTTGCCTTCTACAAGCAGATGACGAAGATGCTGTCCGACGCGGGCGTCACGCTGGTCGACGAGCTGGAATTGCTGGTCGAAGCGGGCCTCTCCCCCGCTCAGGCGCTGCGCACCGCCACGCTGAACCCCGCGCAGGTGCTGGGCGAGGACGCGACACGCGGCCGCATCGCGCCGGGCATGATCGCGGACATGGTGCTGGTGAACGCCGACCCGCTAGAGGATTTTACCGCGCTGCGAAGCCCCGTGCTGGTCATCGCACAGGGCCGCCCTCACGACCGCGCCGCACTGGACGCCTTGCTGGACGAAGCCGCCAGACCCGACCTCGCCCGCACGCAGGCAAACGTGATCGCCGGGCTGCAGGCGCAGGGCACCGATGTCAGCGACCTGACGGGGGGCTGAAGTTGCCCGCGAGAGGAATGTTCGCCGGCAATTCAATCGAACAATCGTCCGGCCCATGCGGCCTTGCAGCCTGATCGCACGGAAAAGCTCAATCCTCCGCCGCGTGTGCCTTGAACTTCTCGATCAGCTTCGCGAAATCGCCCGACATTGCTTCCTGCCGTGGCGGGAACTCCTTGAAGGTCATCACGTGCTGGGTCATGAAATCGATGATCGGCAGCAGCACCCAGCCCTTGTGCTCGGCCAGCTTGCGATTGACGTCGCCCCATTGCCGTTCATACGGGTCCATCAGGATGTTGGTGATCATCGGTCGTCCCAGATGGACCAGCGGGTTGTCCCATTTTCCTTCCATCTTCGCCGCGATGGTCACCTTCCACGGTCCGTATCGGACAGCCGTCAGATTGACCTCGTCGTAGTAGAAGTAATGCTTGCGCGCCGACGGTCCCTTGCCGGTAAACAGCGCGGTCTGGTCATAGCCGTCGAGGTGGACCTTGTATGTCTTGCCCTCGTGCTCGACGCCTTCCCTCAGCTTCTTGTCGATGTCGGACATGCCGACCAGCGCCGCGAAGGTCATGAAGAAATCCTCCATGGCAACGATATCCGAACTGACCTGCCTGGGCGGGATCTTTCCGGGATAGCGGATGACGCAGGGGACGCGGACGCCGCCTTCCCATGTGGTCCCCTTGTCCCCTCGAAACGGCGATGTGCCGCCTTCCGGCCACATGTACTGATAGGCGCCGTTGTCGGTGGTATAGACGACGATGGTATCCTCGGCGATGCCCAGCTCGTCCAGCTTGTCCAGCAACTGGCCGACATGGCCGTCATGCTCTGCAAGACCGTCCCCATAGATGTCCGCTTCCGAAGCGCGCGACACGCCCTTTCGCTCGTCGAGCAAATGGGTGAACACATGCATGCGGCTGGCGCAATGCCAGACGAAGAAGGGCGTATCCTCCTTCACCTTGCGCTCCATGAAATCGGATGTCTTGGCGACGATCTCGTCGTCGAAGGTCTTCATGCGCTCGGTATCCAGCACGCCTTCGTCCTTGGTCTCGCCATCGGCGGAGCCGGAAATGACGCCGCGCACGCTCCATTTCTTCTCGAACTCCGACGTCTGGGGCCGGTCGGGGTCTTCCGGATCCTCGTTCGCGTTGAGGTGATAGAGATTGCCGAAGAACTCGTCGAAACCGTGACGATGGGGCAGATGCTCCTCCCGGTCGCCAAGGTGGTTCTTGCCGAACTGGGCGGTGGCATAGCCATGCATCTTCAGGATCTGCGCGATGGTCGGGTCCTCGGACGACATGCCTTGCGGCGCACCGGCGCAGCCCACGGTGGTCAGCCCCGTGCGAGCAGGCATCTGGCCGGTGATGAAGGCAGCCCGCCCGGCCGTGCACGACGGCTGGGCGTAAAAGGACGTCAGCTTGATGCCCTCATCGGCTATCCTGTCGATATTGGGCGTGGGCACGCCCATGATGTCGCCGCCAAAGCAGCTGACATTCGAATAGCCGATATCGTCTCCGAAAATGACGAGGATGTTGGGCTTTTTCTTGTCGGGCATGATCACGACCTTTCTAAGTAATCTTGAAAGACATGATCCGGGTTTAGGGCGCGAGTCTGAACCTTAGTATCGGGGTAAGGCACGAGTTCTGTCGCGGTTTCCACTGTCCTACAGCCCGGCCGTATCGTAACACCGCCGCTCGCCCGAAACGGCGATGCGGTTCTTTCCCAATGTCGATTTTCTCCGGATGTTTTCCCCGGCCCCGCGCGGTGTCACCTTTGGCCCGCAAGGCCAGCATTTCCGCGCCTTACGGCCGGGTGACAGCCCTTGTAGGACGTGTCGCCTTTGTCACTTTTCGCCGGGCTTTACGCCTCAGGCCGCATCGCCGCCCTGAAAGGTGTTGTCGCGCGGAAAGCCGTTGGGCGGCAGGCGGCCTGCCGCGCCGCGCGCGACCTTCCATTGCCACATGTCGCTCTCGGTCCGGGTCCGCCCGCTGTCGCCGCCCATCTTCCACGACAGGCCCTCGTCCAGCTTCAGCGTGATCGCATCGGACAGCCCGCCATCGCGGTAACGCTGCAGCTGCACCCCCTGCCCGCGCGCCATCACCGGCAGTTCCTCAAGGCTGAAGATCACCAGCTTGCGGTTGTCGCCCACCACCGCGACATGATCGTCCTGCGGCGCGATCTCGCGCACGATCTTCAGCGTGACCTTGTCCTTCAGGTTCACGACCTGGCGGCCCTTGCGCGTCTCGGCCAGCAGCTCGTCCATCTCGGCGGCAAAGCCCCGGCCCGCGCTGTTCGCCAGCAGGATCTGCCCGCCCTTGCGATAGACCAGCACCGCGACGATCGGCTGACCCGAATCGATGTCGAGCGTGGTGCGAAGCGGCTCGCCAAAGCCCCGCCCGCCCGGCAGCTTGTCGCAGCCCAGCGTGTAAAAGCGCCCGTCGCCGCTGGCGATCAGCAGCTTGTCGGTGGTCTGCGCATGCAGCGCGAATGCCGGCCCGTCGCCTTCCTTGAACTTGAAGTCCGCGCCCTTGCCGTCGGGGCCAAGGTCGACGTGCCCCTTCATCCCCCGCACCCAGCCGCGCGCCGAGATGATGACCGTGACCGGCTCCTTCTCGATCATGGCGTCCATGCTGAACTCGACCGCGGGCTCGGCCTCGGCCACGGTGGTGCGGCGCTTGCCCAGCGCGGTATCCACTGCATATTCCTTGCGCAGCGCAGTCAGGTCGCGCTTCAACCGCGTGCGCTGGCGCGCGGGGCTGTCGATCAGCTTCTGCAAGTCCTCGCGCTCGGCCAGCAGCGCGTCGTGCTCCCCCCGAAGCTCCATCTCCTCCAGCTTGCGCAGGGACCGCAGCCGCATGTTCAGGATCGCCTCGGCCTGCCTGTCGGTCAGCGCGAACTCGGCCATCATGACCTGCTTGGGTTCGTCCTCGGTCCGGATGATCTCGATCACGCGGTCGAGGTTGAGGAAGGCGATGATATAGCCTTCGACCAGTTCCAGCCGCCGGGAGATCTGTTCGAGCCGGTGGTTGGCGCGGCGCAGCAATATGTCGATCTGCGAGGCGATCCAGTGCTGCAGAACCTCGCCCAGCCCCATCACCTGCGGCGTACGTGTCGCATCCAGCACGTTGAGATTGAGGCTGAAGCGGCTTTCCAGATCGGTCAGCCTGTAGAGGCTTTCTTTCAGCAATTCCGGATCGACGTTGCGGCTGCGCGGGACGAGGACGATGCGGATCTGTTCGTCGCTCTCGTCGCGAACGTCTTCCAGGATGGGCAGCTTGCGGTCGCCGATCAGCTGCGCGATCTGCTCGATCAGCCGGCCCTTCTGCACCTGGTAGGGTATCTCGCTGATCACCAGCTGCCACTGCCCGCCGCCCAGCCGCTCGATCCCGGCGTCGCGGTCGGCCTCGCTCGCGGCCTCGGCGGCGTGGAAGCGGCCGCGCATGCGGAACGCGCCGCGACCGGTCTCATAGGCGTGCGAGATCGCCTCGGCGCTGTCGACCACCAGCCCGCCGGTGGCGAAGTCGGGGCCATGGAACACTTCCATCAGCTCGGCATGTTCGGCGCGCGGATTGTCGATCAGCTTCAGAGCGGCATCGACGATCTCGGCCACGTTGTGGCTGGGGATGTTGGTCGCCATGCCCACCGCGATCCCGCTGGCGCCATTGGCCAGCAGGTTGGGGAAGATGCCGGGGAAGATGTCGGGCTCGGATTCCTCGCCATTATAGGTCGGGATGAAGTCGACCGTGCCCTCGTCCAGCCCCTGCATCAGCAGCATGGCGGTGCGCGTCAGCCGCGCCTCGGTATAGCGGTAGGCCGCGGCATTATCGCCGTCGATATTGCCGAAATTGCCCTGTCCCTCGTCCAGCGGATAGCGCAGCGCGAAATCCTGCGCGAGGCGGACCATGGCGTCATAGACCGATGCATCGCCATGCGGGTGATATTTGCCGATGACGTCGCCGACCACGCGGGCCGATTTCTTGAACGCATCGGTGGGGTTCAGCTTCAGCTGCCGCATCGCCCACAGCAGGCGGCGATGCACTGGCTTCAGCCCGTCGCGCAGATCCGGCAGCGAGCGCGCGGTGATCGTGGACAACGCATAGACGAGATAGCGTTCGGACAGCGCGGCATCGAAGGGCGCGTCGACCAGACGGTCGAACGGATCGGGTTCAAGCGTATCGGGAATCTCGTCGGCCATTCCTGCGGATTAGCAAGCGGGCGCGGCAGCGCAAAGCGCGGGCGCAAGGCAATCCCCCGCCGCGGCATATTCGGCCGCGCTGCACGGGCTGCGCTCCGCATGCGACGAGCCGTTGAACAGACCGGAACGGGCCATTCGCGCAGCCGTTAATTATACAAAGGCCCATAGATCATAGGCCCCACATAAAATTCAGGAGAACGAGCATGACCCAACGCGTCCTCATAATCGCCACCAATGGCTTTGAACAAAGCGAACTCACCGGCCCGCGCGACCGGCTGCGCAAGGATGGCTATGAAGTCATCGTCGCCAGTCCGGAAAGCGGCAAGATCAAGGGCTGGGACCAGGACGACTGGGGCGACGAAGTCGACGTCGACCTGACGCTGGATGAAGTCAGCACCGGCGATTACCACGCACTCGTCCTGCCGGGCGGGCAGATCAATCCCGATATATTGCGCATCAACGATACGGCCGTTGGCCTCATCCGCGAATTCGCCAATGCAGGCAAGCCGGTCGCCGCTATCTGCCATGCTCCGTGGCTGCTGATCGAAGCGGATCTGGTACGCGGCAAGACCGTGACGAGCTGGCCGTCGGTGCGGCGCGACCTTGCCAATGCGGGCGCCAATGTCGTCGACCGCGAAGTGGTGGTCGATGGCAATATCATCACCAGCCGCAATCCGGACGATATTCCGGCCTTTGCCAGCGCAGTGAACGAAGCCCTGCAGAAAGCGGCCGAGCCCGCCGACGCCTGATCGACCGATCCGGATGACGAAAGCCCCCACCCGCCGGCGGGGGTCTTTTTTTTATGCGCAATTTTGGCCCGCAAATCGATTCCCGGCGTGCATCGATCGGGAACAAGTTCAACGGCTTGATTGTTAACCTGCCTTGTTAACCGCGTTTGTCACCCGAGCGCCGCTTGCTCGGTCTTTCAGTCCCGCGTAAATCCGTTGGGAATCAGGGGAATTTCCGTTTTGTCTGGATGTTGGCCAACCGGCGCTATCCCATTTTGGCTCAGGTACAAGGGGGCGCTTGCTCCTAAGCTGTTAAGGTTCAACATTAATGTATCGGACAAGGGTCTTTCGGCCCGCGCGATGCACCTCGTGACCGCTGCCGAAGGGCGGTTCGTGACAGGTGCGGCGTACCGGGCATGACCGGTTGCCGGGCAAGGGGTCGATGCTCGCTGCCATGAAGGCGGCTGCATCGAAGAAAGCAATAAGCGGACATCGGCCGACGGGCCGTTCCGCGGGGGGCCAGGCCGAAAGGACGACGCCCCGATCAATGGGGCGTAGTCGATGAAAACAGGGGCAGACACCACGGGCGCGAACGGACTGAGCGGCAACGCCGCCGGGACGAATGCGGCGGGGGCACGGCTGGCACAGGATGCAGCGGCCAATGTGATCGCCGGCACCGGCCGTCGCGCGCTGGCCGATCCCGACCAGACGACCACGGTGGTCCTGCCCGAAGGCGCCACGCTCGACGATCTGCGCGTCGATGGCGACAATCTGATCGTTGCCCTGCCCGACGGCACGCAGATGGTGATCGTCGACGGCGCGATTTATGACGTCGACCTGGTGATCCAGGGAACGCGCATTCCCGACGAGAACTGGAAGGATTATCTTGGGATCGAGGACCAGATCGATCCCGAAGCAGGCGGCACCCGCAGCTCCGGCGGCAATTTCGCGGACCCGGTCATGCCGATCGACCCGGCCTACGACATCGGCAATCTGCTGCCCTATACCGAACTGCAGTTCCCGGTGCAGGAAGATGTCGAAATCGGCCAATATGTCCTTCGCACCGATGACGAAGGCCCGGTCCCGCCCGGCATCCTTCCCATTATCGAGAGCATCGCGGGCACCACCGTAGACGAGGACGGGCTGCCCGCGCGCAACGGTGATGAGGGTCCCGAGCCTGCCGGCACGATGGACGAGACCGACGCCGAAAGCGCGACCGGCACGATCCGCTTCAACTCGCCCGGCGGGGTGGACGAGATCCTGATCGACGGCATCCCGGCCATCGATATCGTCGACGGAGAGGCCGTGATCGTCTTTCCGCCGACGGCCATCGGCCCGGGCCTGCTCACCATCGTGGACGTTGACCTCGCCACCGGCACGATCACCTATGATTACACGCTGACCGACAACACCGACGGCACCGGAACCAGCGTCGATTTCGACGTCACCATCGTCGCGCCCGGCGGACCCAGCGCCACCGGCAATGTCGTGGTCACCATCATCGACGACGTGCCGGTCGCAGTCGACGACGGCAATCTCGCGACCCTGCCCGACGAGGCCAGCGGCGCGGTCATCGGCACCGTCGCCCAGATCGTCTCGAACGACGATTACGGCGCCGACGGGGTCGGAAATCCGGCCATCACCATCGGCAATGGCGATCAGGGCGGCACGATTGCCGTCGTCAATGGCGAGCTGGTCTATACCCCCGCGGTCGATGTCGCGCCCGGACAGACCGTCGTCGAACGCTTCACCTATACGATCACCGACGGCGACGGCAGCGTCTCGAACGAAGCGGTGTTCACCGTCACCCTGACCGA
Source organism: Croceicoccus sp. (assembly GCF_983967925.1). Classification (NCBI taxonomy): domain Bacteria; kingdom Pseudomonadati; phylum Pseudomonadota; class Alphaproteobacteria; order Sphingomonadales; family Erythrobacteraceae; genus Croceicoccus; species Croceicoccus sp. Next base: position 68,317 of record NZ_CFETID010000003.1, read on the forward strand.
GGGCGGACCCGCGCTCAATGTCGATGCCGCGCGCATCACCGTGGACGAGGACGGCCTTCCGGGCGGGCTCGCCGGCGGACCGGGCGACGTCGCGGGCACGGCGACCAGTGCCAGCGGACAGCTTGCCGGGCTGGACTTCGGTCCCGACGGCGTGGGCGATATCGCGCTTGCCGCTTCTGCCGATACGGGTCTGGTCACGCTGGCCGGGAACGCCGTCGAAACGGTGTGGGACGCGGCCAGCCATACGCTGACCGGACAGGATGCGGTGACGGGTGAAACCGTCTTCACGCTGGTCATCACCGATGTCGCCAACGGCAGCTATATCTTCACGCTGCTGTCCCCCGTCGCCCATCCCGGCGCGGCAGAGGATAATGCGACGCTGTCGATCCCGGTCACGGTCACCGACGGCGACGGCGACAGCACCGGCGGCACTATCGCGCTCGTCATCAACGACGACAGCCCGGTGGTCAGGCTGACCGGCACGCAGGCAGGCGTCGCGCTGCTGGACGAATCGCCGCTGTCGGCAGACGGCATCGCCAGCGCCACCATCGATTTTTCGGGCAATTTCGCGGTCGGCTATGGCGCCGACGGCATGGGCGCGACCAGCTACGCGCTCGGCCTGTCGGGTGAGACTGTCGGATCGGGCCTGTTCACGCTGGACGGGACGCAGATCGTTCTTACCATCAGCGGCGGCGTCATCACCGGTTCGGCCGACGGCACCGATTATTTCACCATCAGCGTCGATGCGGCCGGCAAGGTCACTTTCGCCTTCACCGAAGATTACGCGAATGTCAGCCATGGCGACCCGGCCAATCCGGACGATGTCGTCGCCATCATCGCAGAGGCCGGCGCGATCACGCTGACCGCGACGGCCAGCGATGCGGACGGCGACACCGCCAGCGCCGTGATCGACCTGGGCACGGGCATTTTCGTGATCGGCGACGATGGGCCGGTCGCGGTGGACGACGGCGGCTTCGTTGTGGACAACGGCCCCCTCGCGATCGACGTTTTCACCAATGATAGCCCGGGCACCGACGGCGTCGATCCCGCCACCGGCATCGCGCTGGCGGACGGCCCCGCCAAGGGCACGGTCAGCTATAACGGCGACGGCACCTTCACCTACACGCCCAACGCGGGCGCAAGCGGAAGCGACAACTTCACCTACACGATCACCGATGCGGATGGCGATACCTCGACCGCGCAGGTGACCCTGACGATCACGCCCGACACGGCGCCGGTCATCGTGCGCACCGGCAATGTCCGCGTGGATGAAGACGGGCTTGCGGGCGCCAACGCCGACAGCGGCCAGACCGATCCGCGAGAGAATGCCTCGACCGGCATGGCGTCGGGGGCGGGCACGATCCGGGTCGATTTCGGATCCGACCTGCCGACCGATCCGCGCGGAGCGTTTGCGTTCTCCAATGCCGATGCGCTGGACGGTTCGATCCGTTCAGGCGGGCAGCCGGTCGATTTCTCGGTCGATGCGGCGGGCAATCTGGTCGGCACCGTGGACGGCGGAGTGACGACGGTCATCACCATCGCGCTGGGCACGGTCTCCGCACCCTCGAACGGTGTGGTCAATTACAGCTATACGGTGACGCTGCTGCAGCCGGTCGACCATCCGGTCGGCGGTGTCGAGGACACGGTGAGGCTCGGCGGAATCACCTTCACGGTCACCGACAGCGACGGCACGGCCACGTCGGGCCAGTTCTCTGTCAGGATCAGCGACGACGTCCCGACGGCAGAGGCGCAGGCAGAAGGCGCCCCCATGCTGGTGGTGGACGACAGCACGCTGGGCATTGACGCCAGCGCCGATTTCTCGGCCGTATTCGACCTGTCGGCTGGCGCGGACGGCACCGATGCGACGCGCTATGCGCTGGGCATCGCGGCGGCTGGCGCGGACAGCGGTCTGACCGACACGGCAAGCGGCGACGCGATCCTGCTCTATCTGGAAGGCAGCACGGTCGTGGGCCGCGTCGGCGGCGAGACAGGCGATATTGCCTTCACGCTGGATGTCGATGCGAACGGCACGGTCACGCTCGACCAGCGGCGCGCCATTGCGCATGACGATCCGTCAGACCCGGTCGAGGCTGCGCCCGATGCGGCCGAAACGCTGGCCTCGGCAGGCCTGATCACGCTCACCGCGTCGGTCACCGATGGCGACGGCGACACCGCCAGCGCCACGGTGAACATCGGTCAGACCTTGCGGTTCGAGGATGACGGCCCGGCGATCGACGCAATGATCGCCGATGACGATGCCTATGCTCAGACCAGCGACGCCGCCCTTCCCGGCAGCGACAGCGCCGTGCTGAACCTTGGCGCGCTGTTCGGCTATTCCGGCGCGGACGACGGCGCCGACGGCGAGGGCAGCATTTCCGAAAGCTTCGCCCTCACCCTCCTCGTCGCGGAAGGCAGCGCAAGCGGCCTTTCCAGCGGCGGTCAGGCCATCAACCTGTTCATCAGCGCCGACGGAACGGTCGTGACCGGGTCCACCGCTGGCAGCGGAGGCGGCGTCGGCGTTGCGAATACCGTGTTCACGGTGTCGCTTGCCCCCGACGGCACGCTGACGCTCAGCCAGATGCAGCCCATCGACCATGCGCCGGGCAGCGACAGCGTCATGCTGCCGAATGGGCTGATCGGTGCGGATTACGGCGTGACCATCACCGATGGCGACGGCGACAGCGTGACCGATACGACCAGCAACGATCTGGGCGGCAATCTGGTCTTTGGCGACGATGCACCGTCGGTCGAAGTCAGCGGCGAACTGCCCGCGGCGGTGCTTGACGAATCGCCGCTCGCGCCTGACGGCGACGGCATCTATTCGGTGACGAAGGATTTTTCGGCAGGGTTCAGCTTCGACCCCAGCGCCGACGGTCCGAACACCGCGACCTATGCGCTGCAACTGTCGGCCAATGGTACCCCCAGCGGGTTGTTCGCGCTCGACGACAGCGATGTGACGGCTGCCGACGGCGACGGTATCGGCCAGGGCGACCCGATCCTGCTGACCATGGACGGCGGCGATGTCGTCGGCATGGCGAATGGCACCGAATATTTCCGCATCTCGCTGGACCAGGCGACGGGCGAAGTGACCTTCACTCGGTCCGAGAATGTCTGGCATGCGGTGACCGGTTTCTATGCGGGCGACGATGCGCAGACCATCACCCTGCCCGCCGACATCCTCAAGCTGACGGCTACCATCACCGACCGCGACGGCGACAGCGACACCGCCTCGATCGATATCGGCCAGAACAGCTTCACGATCGAGGATGACGGCCCCAGCGTCGGCATGGTGACCAAGTACACCGGCTTCCAGCTTTCGGGCACGACCGATTACGCGATGGTCGCCAACGACATTCTCGATTTCGAATTCGGAACCGACGGACCGCTCGGCGGGTCGCTGGGCACCGGCGTCGAGTTCGTCATCCGCCCGACCAGCAGTGTGGCTGGCATGGCCCTGACCAATATCGACCAGCCGGTCTACGACCCGGTTGACGGCGTCTGGAAATTCGCGTTCGACTATGTCGACAGTGAGGGGCAGGCCGGATCGAACAGCGGTTCGATAAGCTATGACGGCACCAATTATCAGCTGGTTCTGAACGACAGCTTCGAATTCACCTCGGTCACCTCGCTGTCGGACCCGGTGAACAGCACCGCTTATGAAGTGGACGGCGTCTCGAACGATCGCAGCGAGATCCTCGTCAACGAACTCGCCAACGGCACCGAAGCTCCGATCTTCGTGCAGATCACCGGCGTGAAAGGCGGCATCACTGCGGGCGGCGACAACGCGCTGTCTGCCGGCGAACAGGTCGGCGGCGACCAGAGCTGGATAACCACCGACAACAATGCCTATGGCGTGGCGGGAGAAGCGCTCGACAGCGGCGAGGTCCTCGACCTCAAGTTCCATGCGTGGGATCCGAAGCAATATGACGTCGACACCTCGGCCTTCGTTTCGGGCCTGACCTTCACCCTCGACGGCGTGGGTGCGGATCAGGATTTCGTCGTGATCCTCAAGCTCGCCGATCCGAACGATCCCGGCAATATCCTGACGACCCGCGCCGTCGTGGTCGGATCGGACGATATCTACCGCCAGGCCGATGCGATCCCCGACGGCTTTGCGGCGCCGGCGCTGGATAATGACGACGGCTTCGTCATCATCGAGGCGAACGACTATCTGCAGAGCGGCGAAAGCTATGTCATCGTCGGCGCGCAGGTCATGTCCTCGACCGGCGGATTGACCGGCAGCGGCATCGACCTCAACGGCGCAACCGGCGATGCAGGTGCCAGCAGCGGCACGGCGGGCTTCGGCGCGGAGACCAACGACAGCGATGTCGTGACCATAAGCGACATCGGCCTGATCCGCACGGTTATCAGCCAGCAGACCGTGTCGCTCGACATCGACATCACCGTGACCGATGCCGACGGCGACACCGAATACACCACATTCCACATCAACCCGTTCGGCGATCCGGTCGTGCTCGACATGGACGGCGACGGGTTCCACTTCCAGTCGCTCGACAGCGGGGTGATGTACGACATCAACGGCGACGGCGTGCTGGACCAGACCGCGTGGATCGGGGCCGGCGACGCCATCCTCATTCGCGATGCGAACGGCAACGGCATCGTCGACGACGCCAGCGAGTTCATCTTCCACCAGGACAGGATGACCGACCTGCAGACCCTGCATGCGCAATATGGCGATATGCTGGACGGCAATGATGGCGATTTCGGCAAGTTCGGCATCTGGCTGGACAATGGCGACGGCGTGTTCCAGTCGGGCGAATTCAAGACGCTGGCCGAAGCGGGCATCACCGATATCGCGCTGACCAGCGATGGCACGCCCGGCACCGCGATCGGCGGCGAGGTGCAGATCATGGGCACGGGCAGCTTCAACGGCGGGACCGGTGCGCTGGTCGATGCGGCGTTCCGCTATCAGCTCGGCACGAAGGCTGCGGCAGGACAGCGCACGCAGGAGATGGCCGCGATCGCCGCAACGGCGACCGCCGTGCTGGCTTCGACTGCCGCCCACGCGGAGCCGTCTTTTGACGGCCAGCAGATGGTTAATTTCGAGGAAACGGGCCAGGGACAATCGTTCGCCCCCACGGTGGCACAGCTGCAATCGGGTCACGAACTGCCGTCGCTGTCGTGGAACGCGCAGATCGCGGCAGACCCTGCCGCACGGCCAGAGGCGGCGCGCGACCACCATGACATCGACCACCAGTTCGCCGCGGAACGCCCGCTGGCGGGGCAGAACGAAGATGTCACGCCGCTCGGCCGCGGCGATGGGCTGGACGATGCGGGCGCGTCGTCGCAGCACGAGGCGGCATTCGATGCAGGCCACGCCGCTCCGTCGGCGGGCGCGGTGTCGGCGCAGATGATGGAAGCGCTGCTCCAGCTGTCGGCTGAACAGCCCGCGGCAGGCGACGCCGCCCAGCCCGCGAGTGACGCGGTGCGCGAGGCTCTGGCAGAAGTGACCGGAGAGGATGCGATCTCTCAGCTCGTCGATCAGGTGATTGACAGCGCATCGGCGGACGCACAGGGCGCGGCTGCGAATACGCATGGATGGTGGGCCGGACAGGGGGCGGCCGTGCATGGTGCCGGGCATTCCGGTGGTGACGGCGTTGGGCACGACGGGGGTGCCAGCGATCTAGCGGCCTTGCTGAACGGGCTTGTCGCCGGAACGGGCCATGGCGGCGCCATGCCTGCGGATAATGGCGACGAAGCCGCGCTGATGGCCGCCGCAAGCCAGTAGGCGGCAACAGGGTAATCACAGGGGGCGGATCGGCGAAAGCGATCCGGCCGCATAATGGGGGCATTGGAAATGGAAGTTCGTACCGTCCGCAAGCTGGCGGCAGGCGTGGCCTCGGCCTCGCTCGCCATGCTGCTGGCCTGCCCGGCAAATGCGCAGACAGCTCCGCAAGCGGATCAGGACCTGATGGGCCTGAACGATGGCGAGCTGCGCGACGCGCTGGACATGCGGTACGATGCTGCGCTGGCCGCCACGCTGGACCCTGCGATCATCAACGCGACCGATGCCCGCTTTCACTGGGCGTCCGAAGCCAAAGTGCAATGCGCGATCGCCATCGGCTTTACAAAGAACGATCTGCGGGACGAGGATTCGATCCGCAAATGCGATGCCGCCTATCGCCGCCTGATGGCGCCGCCCCCGGCACCGCCGCCGCCCCCGCCCCCCCCGCCGATTCCAGTTCGCCCGGCGATCTGCGACCAGGCGGTCAATACGGTGTTCTTCGACTTCGACAGCCGCGCCGCGCCGCAATCGACTGCAGCGACCGCGCAATTCCTGCGTTCGAACACGCAGACCTGCGGCTGGACCGGCTTCGACGTGGTCGGCCACACCGACCGCGCGGGCAGCGACGCGTATAACGACACGCTGTCGATGGCCCGCGCGCGGTCGGTCGCCGACATCATGGTCGCACAAGGCATTCCCGAAACAATGATCACCGTCGCCGGACGGGGAGAGCACGATCTCGCCGTCCAGACGGTCGATGGTGAGCGCAATCCCCAGAACCGCCGCGTGGTCATCACGGTCCGCTAAGGGACGAAACACATGAAGAAGCTTCGCAAACTCACCCTGATCGCCAGCGTCATGGTCGCCGGCGTTTCGACGCTGGCCATCGGCCAATCCGCTGCCGCACAGGAAGCCATCGGCGCACAGGAGACATCCGGCGCGATCTCGATGGCCGAGGCGGTGGCCGTGGGCGTCGATTCGCACCCGCAGATCAGCCAGGCGCAGATGAACAAGGAAGCCATCCAGTTCGAGCGCAAGCAGGCGCAGGGGCTCTATGGCCCGCGTGTCGAGGTGGAGGCCGGCGTGGGCGTGCGGCGGCTCGACAATCCGACGCGCAGTTCGCTCGGTATTTCGAACGACTGGCTCAACCCGCTCGACGCGCAGGTTCGCGCCGACTGGACCGTGTTCGATTTCGGACGCCGCCGCGGCGAATTGCTGCGCCAGGCCGCACGCGTCGATGGCGCGTCGCTGCGCGTTCTTGAACGCAGCGAGTTCATCGGCCTGCAGATCGCGCGCCAGTATCTCGACGTTCTGCTGCAGGAACGCGTCGTCGCGGCCAGCATGGACAACACCGCCTTCCACCGCACGCTGGTCGGCAACCTCAGCGAAGGCGTGCAGCAGGGTTCGATCTCCATCGCCGACCGCCAGCAGGCGGAGGAACGTCTGCAGGCCGCGCTGGTGCGCGAGGCCGAGGCCAGCGAAACGCTGCAGAACGCGCGCATCCGGCTGCAGAGCCTGACCGGCCTGCCGATCCAGAGTGTGATGCTGCCGCCGGACCTCGGCGCGATGCTACCCGCCAGCGAAGCGCAGGCGATCGGTCTTGCCCGCACCCAGAACCCGCTGGTGCGCGAAGCGCAGGCCGATGTCGACGCCGCCAATGCGCTGGCGAAGAGCGCCAAGGGCGACCTCTATCCGACCGTCGGCGTCGAGGCCTATGCCCGCGCGGGCGACGAGATCGACGGGTTCCAGGGCGAAACCACCGATGTTCTGGCCCGCGCCTATGTGCGCTGGCAAATCTTCGACAGCGGGATCAACGCGGCGAAATATCAGGAAATGGTCCGCCGTTCGAGCGAGGCGCGCTTCGCCATGCATGCCCAGCAGCGCGAGGCGGAGGAAGACGTTCGCACTGCATGGAACGGACTTGAGACGCAGAAGCGCGTCGTGCAGGAACTGGCCACGCAAAGCACCGTGACCGACGGTCTGATCAATTCCTATCAGGAACAGTTCAATATCGGCCGCCGCTCGCTGCTCGACGTGCTGGATGCGCAGAACACGCGCTATAACGTGCAGGTCCGGCTGGAAAGCGCCCGCTTCTCCGAGATTTTTGCGCAGTATCAGGTGCTCGCGGCGACGAACCGCTTCCTTCAGGCCCTGTCGGTCGAACCGCACTACGGCGCGGGCGAGGCGGAGCGCGAGCGCTTCGACTATGGCCCGTCGGTTGCGGCGGAACGCCAGGGCCGCGTTTACCCCAAGTAAGCGCCTCCATGGCTATGCCGAGCATATGAACGACAGGCGATTGCCCCATGGACATGGCTGACGGCCCGGCAGCGGATATGCGCGAACGCCCCGCAGGCGGCAATGTCCCTTCGGCGCGCGCGGGCGATCCGCTGGCCGAATGCCTTGCACGGGTGGCGCGCCACTTCGACACGCCCTTCGCGCCCGCGATGCTGCACAGCTCGCTAGCGATGGGCGCGGATGGCCTGCTGCCATGGCACCAGTCCGGCCCCGCGCTCGAACTGCTCGGCCTGAATTACGAGGAACGCCGCGCCCGGAAGCTGCCGCTCGATGCCTCGCTCTATCCGATGATCGTGCGGACGGCGGACGATTCGATCGTCCTGCTGCTCGATCGCAACGACAGCGATGTCCTCGCATGGCATCCCGGCACCGAACAGGAGCACTGGACCCCGGCGGACGGCTTCGCGGACAAGCAGGGTCTCACCCTGCTGTCGGTCGAGGGAGACCCGACCGCCATGCGCGACGCGGGCCAGCCATGGCACCGCAAGGCCCGCCAGCACTGGTTCTGGTCCGAGATTACCAAGCGCCGCCGCGAATTCTGGCCGGTCCTGCTGGCATCGGTGGTGATCAACTTGCTGGCGGTCGCGCTGCCGATCTTCACGATGAATGTCTATGACCGCGTGATCCCGAACCGCGCGGACGCCAGCCTGTGGGTGCTGGCCATCGGCGTGCTGATCGCCTTCGCGCTGGAATTCGCGCTGCGGCGCGCGCGCACCGATGTGCTCGACGGGATCAGCCGCGACCTCGACATCTCGCTTTCGCAAAAGATCTATTCGCGCGTGATGGCGACGCCGCTGGCCGAAAAATCGGGCCATACCGGCAATCTGGTGGCGCGGGTCAGCGAATATGCGGTGCTGCGCGACTTCTTCGCCTCCACCACGGTGGTGCTGGTCGTAGACGTGGCGTTCCTTGTCATCTTCGTCGGTTTTATCGCGATCATCGCGGGGCCGCTGGCCTTCGTGCCGCTGCTTGCGATCACCGGCATGGCGCTGCTCGGCCTCTATCTTCAGCGCAAGGCGGGCGATGCCGCGCGCGACGCGCAGGCGGATTACGGGCTGCAGCAGACGCAGCTGGTCGAAAGCATCACCGGCCTCGAAACGCTAAAGAGCATCGCGGGCGAAGGCGAGATGCTGGGCCGCTGGCGCCGCCTGTCCGACATGGCGAGCCGCTCGCAAAAACGTCTGCGCGAGGTGAATTCAACCGCCATCGGCGCGGCTTCCACGTTTCAGCAGTTCAGCACCATCGCGCTGGTCATCGGCGGCTATTATCTGTTCGACGCGGGCATTATCACCATGGGCGCGATCATCGCGATCGTGATGCTGTCGAGCCGCGCGCTCGCACCCGCGGGGCAGCTGGCCTATCTGCTCACCCGCTGGCGGCAGGCGCGGGAGACGCTCGATTCGATCGAGCGCCTGTGGGACCAGCCCGACGAACGCCGCATGGGCTCCGCCTCGCTGCCGCCGCAGGTGCGCAGCGCCAGCGTGGAACTGCGCGATGTCAGCTTTGCCTATCCGGGCGCGAACACCGCCTCGCTGTCGAACATCAACCTCACCATCCGCCCCGGCGAGCGGATCGCGATCATCGGCCGCGTGGCGGCGGGCAAGTCGACGCTGGGCCGCGTCATCTCCGGCCTGTTCGAACCCAGCAGCGGCGCGATGCTGGTCGACGGGATCGACAGCAAGCAGTACCGCCCGCACGATCTGCGCCGCGAATTCCGCTTCGTCGCGCAGGATTCCAACCTGTTTTCCGGCAGCATCAAGGACAATCTCTCGCTCGCCTCCTCACGCGCCAGCGAGGAGCAGCTGATCGCCGCGCTGCGCAAGGTCGGTGCGGACCGCTATCTCTCGCGCGATGCTGGCGGTTTCGACCGCGTCGTGGGCGAAGGCGGACGTCAATTGTCGGGCGGGCAGCGCAATTTCCTTGCCCTCGCCCGCGCTTTCGTCGCGCCGTCCAAGCTGCTGTTCCTCGACGAACCGAGCGGCGCGATGGATGCGCAGACCGAGCGGCTGTTCATCCAGTGCCTGTCACAGAATCTGACAACGGATCAGACCCTGATTGTCTCCACCCACCGACCCGCATTATTCCAGCTTTGCGAGCGGGTTATCGTGATCGACGGCGGACGGATCGCCGCCGACGGCCCGAAGGACGAGGTGATCAGGAACGTGGGCATGCGCACCGATGGCTAATATGCCCTCCCGCACACTGGCGGCGGCAGCGGTGCTGTGCGCCGGTTTCGCCCTGTCCGCGCCCGTGCCGCTCCCCGCGCCCGCACAACCGGTCGATGCGCCCGTCGTCATGTCGGTTCAGCAGCAACGCGAGGTCGCCGCCCTGACCGAGGGCAAGCGCGCCGAGCTGGTGGCCAAGGGCGATAACGCCAAGGCCCGCAACGCGCTGATCGCGGTCACCCGCGCCCCTGCCGAAGCGATGCGCGGCTTCACCGCCAGCGGCCCTGCGCGCGCCGCCGCGCAGCAATGCCTGGCACAGGCCATCTATTACGAGGCCGGTTACGAGCCCGAGAGCGGCAAACGCGCGGTCGCGCAGGTCGTGCTCAATCGCATGCGCCATCCCGCCTATCCCAATTCGGTCTGCGGCGTCGTCTATCAGGGCGCGAACGACCCGGTGTGCCAGTTCAGCTTTACCTGCGACGGTTCGCTCGCCCGCCGCCCCTCGGCGCGCGCATGGGCCGATGCGCAGGCAGTCGCGCGCGACGCGCTGGCAGGCCATGTCGAGAACAGCGTCGGCTCCGCCACCCACTACCACGCCGACTACGTCGTGCCGCGCTGGGCCTATTCGCTGGGCAAGGTGCGGCAGATCGGCACGCATATCTTCTATCGCTTCAATGGAGGCGCTGGCCGCGCGCGCGCCTTTACGCAGCTTTATGCCGGGGTCGAACGCATTCCCGAACTGACCCGCCCTGCCGCCGACATTCAGCTGGCAGGCGGCCCCGATCCGGTCACGGGCCGCTTCGACAACGGGCTGACCGTCGCGCCCAGCAGCGCCGATCGCCACGCGCCTGCCGACATCGGCGGACGGCTCGACACGACCAAGGGCTGGAAACTGGAATTGCCCGCGCCCACGCAAGGCCATTATCGCCAGCTCGTCGCCGGTCAGGCGGGCGACACTCATTTGGCCGAATTGGCAGAGGCGCAGGCGCAATGATCGCACAGGCACGACAGGGCTGGGAAAAGCTCGACGGCGCGCGCCGCCTGATCGTGGTGGCGGCGGTCGGCGTGCTGCTGCTGCTGATCTGGGCCAGCCTCGCCCCGCTCGACGATATCACGCGCGGTCAGGGGCGTGTCATTCCGTCGAGCAAGGTGCAGGTGGTGCAGGCCGCCGATCCCGCCACGGTCGAGGAAATCCTGATCCAGAACGGCCAGCAGGTGAAGCGCGGCGAATTGCTCGTCCGCCTGAACGACAGCGAAAGCGCCAGCCAGCTGGGCCAGCTCGAGACCGAGACGGAGCGGCTGTCCGCACGCGCCGACCGTCTGAACCGCGAGGCCAGCGGCACCAGCGCAGGCTGCGAACCCGGCAGCGTCTGCGCCGAGGAAGCGCGCCTGCAAAGCGTCCGCGCCGCCGCCAACCGCAGCCGAGAGGCCGCACTGGCCGCTGCCGTCGAGCAGCGCCGCCGCGACCTGCGCGAAGGCGAGGCGACCGTCACCGCGCTTGAGGAAAGCACTCGGCTGGCGCAGGAACAGGTAAACATGCTGGCGCCGCTGGCGGCCAAGAACATCGTGCCGCAGACCGAATTGCTCAGCGCGCAGCGCGAGCTTGCCGATCTGCGCGGACGGCTCAGCGGTGCGCGGCAGGGCGTGCAGCGCGCCAGCGCGGGCGTGCGCGAGGCGCAGGCCGAACTCGCGAGCGCGCGGCTGGATTTCCAGCAGCAGGCGCTGAACGAACGCAGCGAGATCACCACCCGCATCGCGGTGAACGAACAATCGATCCGCGGCGCCGAAGCGCGGGTGCAGCGCAACGAATTGCGCTCACCGGTCGACGGCATCGTCAACGATCTGCAGATTACCTCGGTCGGCGGCTTCGTGTCGCCAGGCGAGACGATCATGCAGATCGTACCCACCGGCGAACGCCTGCTGGTCGAGGCGCGGATCAAGCCTTCGGACATCGCCTTCATCAAGGTGGGCGACCGTGCGAACGTGAAAGTCACCGCCTATGATTTCTCGATCTATGGCGGGCTTGCGGGCACGGTGCGCCAGATCAGCGCCGACAGCGTCTATGACGAGAACGAGCGCGAGAGCTATTACCTCGTGCAGGTCGAGACGAGCCGCGCCTTCATGGAGCGGGCGGGTCAGAGGCTGGCCATCATGCCGGGAATGATCTGCGACGTGGAAATCATCACCGGCCGCAAAAGCGTGCTGGCATATCTTCTGACGCCGTTCACCCGCGGCCTCTCGACCGCGCTGACGGAGCAGTAAGACCCGTCAGAATCCGTGCAGGAAGCGCCGGTTGCCGCTGAAGGAATAGACCGGGCGGAAATCATTGGCGACCGACCCGTCGAGCAGCGCGTCGCTGCCATTGTCGAGCACCAGCGGCTGGCCATCCAGCCTGACCACCAGCACCGCGTGATCGGCGCGGCGGATCGTGTCGCGTGCCAGCGTCAGGAACATGTCCTCGCGCGGGATGCCCAGTTCGGACAGGATCTGCATCTTGGCGATCGCATAATCCTCGCAGTCGCCCTTGCCGCGCCGCAGGGTTTCGCCCGCATCGGCCCAATAGTCGCGCTTGCCGTAATTGACGCTGTCCTCGGCGAACTGCACCCGCCCGTTCACCCAGCGGTTGACCGCGGCCACCATGTCCCGTCGCGACGGCTGCGCGCCCGCGCTCAGCATGGCGGAGCGCACATTGGCCTGCCCCGCGCCGCGCGCGCTGACCCGCGCCCATTGCGCGTCGAAACCGGTGTGACGGATCGGCACGATGCGGCTGGCAAGAAAATCGCTGCTGCGCCCGCTGGCTGCCTGCCCCCGCCCCTCGGACGGCGCGAAGGAGGCGCAGCCGATGCTGGCCGCAGCAGGTTCCATCTTGACGGGAACGGCAGCGATTGCCGGAAGATAGGATGCCCTGCGATGCGCCGGTCCATTGCCATCCGACATGCCCGCCTGCTGCCTGCGGATGCGGTCCAGCGCCGACATCTGTTCGCCGGAGCCATCGCGCGCCGCAACGGTCATGCATCCGACCGGAGCCTCCACCGCTTGCTGCCACGCGGTAAAGGCGACGGCATTCCAGGGCGCGGCATGGGCGGAAGGCGCAATCAGCGCCGCCGCCCCCGCAGCATGAAGGGCTATCCGGCGGCACAGGCGCAAAGGCGTGGATCTCACCATGCACGGAGCATGGCGCACGGAACTTCAAGAAAGCCTTTGCAGCTTTAGTTAACGGCGCGTGCACCAAAGCATTGCGGGCTCTACGTAGAAATACCTAGCGTACCGCGCCTGACCGTTCAGAAACCGCGCAATCGCGCGCCATCTGCCAGCCCTCGGCCAGGCGGGCAAGTTTCCGTATTGTCTGGACGGCGCACAGCGCCAGCCTTGCGCAAAAGGGTTAAGCGGCGCGCTCCGTCAGCGGCGCATCATGTCATGCGCGGTATCGGGCACGCGCACCACCACCCCATCGAGATCCTGATCGACCAAGATCTGGCAGGCCAGCCGACTGGTCGGCCCCGCTCCGGCGGCAAGGTCCAGCATGTCCTCCTCGTCATCGCTGGCGACGGACAGGCGTGAGAACCAGTCTCCGGCGACGATAACGTGACAGGTCGAGCAGGCCATCTGGCCCTCGCACGTCCCTTCCAGCGGCATCCCCGCGGCCTGCCCGATCTCGAGCAGGGTCGAACCCGCCTTGCCGTTGGCTTCGACCTTGTCGCCCTTGGGCGTAACGAATGTAACGCGGACCATCAGCCAGCACCTTGCGCCTGCGCCGCCGCGTTGATCGCGGCAGCGGCTTCCTCCAGGTCCTCTCCGGTCGTATATCGGCCAAATCCCAGCCGTATCGTGTTTTTTGCCAGCTTGGCAGGCAATCCGATCGCCTGCAAGACCCGGCTGGGCTTGCCCGACCCCGATGCGCAGGCGGATCCGGCGGAAAAGGCGATGCCGCGCGCATCGCTCATCAATCGCGACACGTCGATGCCGTCCTTGCGCAGGCTGAGATTGCCGTGCCAGCGCGCCTCCGCGCTGCCGTTCAGGGTCCAGCCGTCGAACAACTCCAGCGCGCGGTCCCACAGCGATTCGACATGCGCCGCATCCGCTTCCATCCGTTCCGCCGCCAGCTTTGCTGCCGCACCGAAACCCGCGATCAGCGCGGGGCTGAGCGTGCCGGACCGCAACCCGTCCTCCTGCCCGCCGCCCGTGATGATCGGGTCGAGTTTCACGCCCTGACGCAGCCAGAGCGCGCCGATGCCTTTCGGCCCGTGCAGCTTGTGCGCGCTGATCGCGACCGCATCGGCCATGGCGACCGGCATCTTGCCCGCCGCCTGCACCGCATCGCAGACGAGGAACGCGCCCGCCTGCTTCGCCAGCCGCGCAACCTCGACCATCGGCTGAATGGTGCCGATCTCGTTATTGACCTGCATGACCGCGACGACGCCGGTTCCGTCTGGCAGCGCATCGGCCCACAGCAGGCCATCCTCGCCCACGGGGAGCACATGCCGCCCTCCCTTCAGCCGCTCGGCGGTGTCGAAGACCGCGCTATGCTCAATCGCGCTGACGGAAGCGGCCTTGCCCGCCCGCGCCTGTTCATTGCCCAGCAGCGCCATGTTCAGCGCCTCGGTCGCGGTGCCGGTAAAGATTACGCGACCGCCCGGCGGAAACAGCGCCGCCACGCGCTCGCGTGCCAGTTCGACGGCGGCCTCCGCCTGCCTGCCATAGCGGTGCGGACTGTGCGGATTGCCGAAACCGGTTCCGCCCGGCCCATCCAGCCAGCGCAGCATCGCCTCACGCGCTTCGGGCGCCAAAGGAGTCGTCGCCTGATAATCGAGATAGATCATGCGCCCGCGCCCGCCCCGACCCCGGCCCCGGCCTGCGCCCGTCCGCGAGCCTGTGCCGCCAGTTCGCGCCACACCGCAAGGAAGGCGTCGATATCCGCCTCGCTCGTCTCGCGCCCGATCGACACGCGGATGACCTCGCCAGCGGCCTTTTCGTCCAGCCCCAGCGCCATCAGCACGCGGCTGGGCTTCAGCGAACCGGACGAGCAGGCGCTGCCCGCCGACACCGCGATCCCCGCGCCGTCCAGCCGGATCAGTTGCACCATGCTCGCCAGCCCCGGCAAGCGATAGGAGCCGATGGTCGCGATGCGCGGCGAAGCAGCCGCGACGACTTCGCCGCCTGCATCGATGATCGCGTCCTCCAGCTTGGCGCGCAGCCGCGCCGCGCGCTGCATCCAGTCGTCCCCCGCTTCCAGCGCGGCGGCCATCGCCATCGCGCCCGCCACGTTCTCTGTCCCGCCGCGATAGCCGCGCTCCTGCCCGCCCGTCGGCGCGATCAGGCCCAGATCGCGCAGCAGCAGCGCGCCGATCCCCATCGGTCCGCCGAACTTGTGCGCGCTGATCACCGCCATGTCGCAGGCCAATCCACTGGCCGGCAATGCGATCTTGCCCGCCCCTTGCGCGCAATCGGCCAGCAATATGCCGCCGCCAGCACGCACCGCGTCATGAATGGCGGCCAAAGGCTGGATCACGCCCGTCTCGTTATTCACCTGCTGAACCGCGACCAGCGTGTCCGCCGGATCGCCCAGCGCGCCGATCTCGACCAGCCCGTGCGATCCGACCGGCAGCACCGCCGCGCCCGGCACATGGCGCATCACCGCGTCATGTTCGACCGCGGAAACGGCACGGCGGGCCGCATGGCTTCGGGTCAGCGCGATTTCCAGCGCCTCGCTCGCCCCGCTGGTGAAGATCAGCTCGCCGCTCCAGCCCAGCGCCGCCTTCACCCGTGCGCGCGCATCTTCCAGCGCTGCCTTGGCCGCGCGGCCCGCCCGGTGCGGGCTCGACGCATTGGCATCCAGCGCCAACCCTTCCAGCATCGCGTCGCGCGCCTGTGGCAAAAGGGGGGCGCTGGCGGCGTGGTCGAGATAGACAGGGGTCAAGGCGGGCCTCGATTGCTTGGCTGTAGGGTTGTGCGCCGCATCGGCACGGCATTGCAGCACAAGATTGCGCTCTTGCGCGTGCTATCTATATAGGCACGAACTCCATATCACACCCCCGCGCACCGCAAAGGATTCCCGCGGGGCACTAACAGGTGCCATTTCCACCGATGCCTTCCGTTATATTCCCCGGACCCGAAGGCCGCCTAGAAGGCCGCTACCACCCCGCGCCGCGCCCGCGCGCGCCCCTGGCGCTGATCCTGCATCCGCACCCGCAAGGCGGCGGCACGATGAACGAGCGGATCACGCAGGCGCTCTACAAGGATTTCGCCGCGCGCGGTTTCGCCGTGCTGCGTTTCAACTTTCGCGGCGTGGGCCGCAGCCAGGGCAGCTTCGACAATGGCATCGGCGAATTGTCCGACGCCGCCGCCGCGCTGGATTGGGTGCAGACGATCCATCCCGAAGCGCAGGTGACATGGGTCGCGGGCGTATCGTTCGGCGCGCTGATCGGCATGCAGTTGCTGATGCGCCGGCCCGAGATTCGCGGCTTCATCTCGATCGCGCCGCCCGCGAACATGTACGATTTCTCGTTCCTGGCCCCCTGCCCCGCCAGCGGCATCATCATCCAGGGCGCGGCCGATACGGTGGTGACGCCGAACGCGGTGCAAAAGCTGGTCGACAAGCTGCGCACGCAAAAGCACATCACGATCCACCACGACGAAATCCCGCGCGCGAACCATTTCTTCGAGCACGAGTTCGACGACCTGATGCGATCGGTCGACAATTACCTGAATTTCCGGCTGAGCCCGGACTGCCCGATCCGCTGATCGATAAAGGGGCCTGCGTCCTGGACGCGGTCCCGACAAGCGGCTGGAGCGGGTGAAGGGAATCGAACCCTCGTCGTCAGCTTGGGAAGCTGCTGCTCTACCATTGAGCTACACCCGCAAAGCATCGCTGCAAGGCGGAGCAGGCGGTTGGCAGATTTCGCGCGAGCGGTCAATCCGGATCGCGCGGCGGCGGATCCAAGCGGCGGCGCTGTTCCGGTTTGTCTGCGCCGCGCCGCTCGGTTAAGGGCGGCCATGCTCTCTCCCTTCGCCCTGATAGAGGATCTGGAAACCGGCACCGCACGCCTGTTCGAAGACCCGCAGGACGTGTTCGCGCCGCGCGATCATGCCGATGTTCCTGCCGCGCTGAAACGGCTGGAATCGCTGCGCCGGGAGGGCAGGCGACTGGCAGGATGGCTGGGTTACGAGGCAGGCTTCGCACTCGACCCGCGCCTTGCCCCGCTGTGCCGGCCATCGGGTGAGCCGCTGATGTGGATGGCCGCATTTGGCGACGCCGCCACGATGCCCGTCGCCGCGGTCGACCACTGGCTGGCAGGGCGCAGCAGCGGCACCGGTACGCTCGGCCCGATGGAGCCGCGGATCGGCAAGCATGAGTACCTCGCCCGCTTCGACCGGATCATCGAGGCGATCCGCGCGGGCGATATCTATCAGGCCAATCTCACCATCCCGCTGGGCGGCACATGGCAGGGCGATCCCGTCGCCGTCTACCGCGCGATCCGCCCGCGCGCGGCGGCGCGGTTCGGGGCGCTGCTGTTCGACGGTACGCAATGGCTGCTCAGCTTTTCGCCCGAGCTGTTCTTCCGGGCCAGGGGCGCGGACATCGAAACCCGCCCGATGAAGGGCACCCGCCCGCGCGGCCATGACGCCGACGCCGACAGCGCGCTGAAGGCGGACCTCGCCGCCAGCCGCAAGGACCGGGCCGAGAACCTGATGATCACCGATCTGATGCGCAACGACCTTTCGCGCCTCGCGCTGCCGGGATCGGTGCGCGTCGAGGACCCGTTCCGGATCGAGGCCTATCCCACCGTCTTCCAGATGACGAGCACGGTGCGCGCCACGCTGGCGAAAGGCTTCGACGCGGCCGAGGTGCTGCGCGCCATGTTCCCCTGCGGATCGATCACCGGCGCGCCCAAATTGCGCGCGATGGAAATCATCGAAGCGATCGAGGGCTGGCGGCGCGGCCCCTATTGCGGCGCGATCGGGCAGATGGACGCGGACGAGGCCTGCTTCAACGTGGCGATCCGCACGCTGCGGCTGACGCCGGACGGGCGCGCGACATTCGGCGTCGGATCGGGCGTGGTTGCCGACAGCGAGGGCGAGGACGAATGGCGCGAATGCCTGTCGAAGGCCCGCTTCCTTTCCCGGATCATTTCGTCAGATTGATCTCGCGCAGCCGCTGCAACAGGAAATCGTGGCTGGGCAGCGGTTCGTACTGGTCGGGGTGATCCGCATCGACGCACTCCGGCAGCGTTTCGATCACGAAATCGGGCCGGAAATGCAGGAAGAACGGCATCGAGAACCGGCTGCGGCGCGATGCCTCGCCCTGCGGATTGACGACGCGGTGCACGGTCGAGCGCAAACGGTCGTTCGTCAGGCGCGAAAGCATGTCGCCGATGTTCACCGCCAGCGCGCCGGGGGGCGGCGACACCGGGATCCATTTGCCCTGACGCGACAGCAGTTCCAGCCCCGCCTCTTCCGCGCCCAGCAGCAGGGTGATCGTGTTGATGTCGCCATGCGGTGCCGCCCGCACCGCACCCTCGGCATTCTCTACCGGAGGATAATGCAGCAGGCGCAGCACCGAATTGCCCTGGTCCACCGTGGCGTCGAACCAGTCGGGTGCCAGCCCCAGATGGACCGCGATGGCCGACAGGATCTTCAGCCCCGCCTTGTCGAATTCGGCATAAAGCGTCTCGAAAATCTCGCGGAATTCGGGAAGCTCGCCCGGCCAGACATTGGCGGGCATGAATTCCTCAAGCGGATCGCCGGCGGGCAGGCTGCGCCCGACGTGCCAGAATTCCTTCAGGTCGCTGACATCCGCGCCCACCGCCTTTTCGGTGCGATAGGGCGTATATCCGCGCGCGCCGCCGCCGCCCTCGATGAAATAGGCGCGCTTGGTATCGTCCGGCAGCGCAAAGAATTCGCGGCTCAGCCTTTCGGCCCGCGCGATCAGGTCCTGATCGATCCCGTGGTCCGACACGACCGCAAAGCCGAATTCGGAAAAGCTGCGTCCGAGCTCATCCGCCAGCACCTCAACCGGCTGCGTCAGCGAAACATGGGCGATAGTGTCGGTCATGCCAATTCCAGTCATGGAGCCGCCCTTACATCGGCAGCATGAGTCCCGCCAGAGCCGCGCTCATAAGGTTCGACAGCGAACCCGCCGCCAGCGCCTTTGGCCCCAGCCGCGCGACCACCGGCCGCTGGTTGGGGGCCAGCCCGCCGATCACCGCGATCTGGATCGCGATGGATGAGACATTGGCGAACCCGCACAGCGAGAACGTGACGATGGCGCGGCTGCGCTCGCTCAGCACGCCGGGGTCGAAACCGCCCAGTTCGATGAAGGCGACAAATTCGTTGAGCACGATCTTGGTGCCGAACAGCCCGCCCGCGACCTGCGCCTCGTTCCACGGAATGCCCAGCAGATACATCACGGGCGAGAAGATCCAGCCCAGCACGGACTGGAAGGTCAGCCCCTCGACCCCCAGCAATTCGCCCACACCAGACAGCAAGCCGTTGGCGAGCGCCACCAGCGCCACGAAGGCCAGCAGCATCGCGCCGACCGCGACCGCCAGCTTCACGCCGGTCTGCGCGCCCTGCGCGGCGGCCATGATGACATTGGCAGGCTTTTCCTCGTCGTCATGCGCGCCGGGAATATCGTCGCCCGTCTCACCGGCCACTGTCTCGCCCTCCGCCACGGGCGAGGGTTCGATGGTGTCGGGCATGATGATCTTGGCCATCAATATGCCGCCGGGCGCGCTCATGAACGCGGCGGCCAGCAGATAAGGTAGATATTGCGCGCCCAGCAGGCTGGCATAGGCGGCCAGGATCGTGCCCGCGACGCCCGCCATGCCCACGCTCATCAATGTGAACAGCCGCGACGGCGCAAGGCCCGCCAGATAGGGCCGCACCACCAGCGGGCTTTCAGACTGGCCGACGAAGATATTCGCCGCCGCCGCCAGCGATTCGACGCGGCTGATGCCCGTTACCCATGCGATCGCCCCGCCCACCCAACGGATGATCAGCTGCATCACGCCCAGATAATACAGCACCGACACAAGGCTGGCGAAGAAGATGATGACGGTCAGCGCCGCGATGGCAAAGCTGTTGCCGCCGATGTCCGGGCTGGCCAGCGGGCCGAAGATGAAGTTGGTCCCCTCTGCCGCATAGCCCAGCAGGTTCGACACGCCGCGCGACATCGTCGCGATCACCGCCGCGCCCCACGGCGTGCGCAGCACCAGCACCGCCATCACCGCCTGCAGCGCAAAGGCCGCACCCACGACGCGCAGCCGGATCGATCGGCGATTGTTCGAAAGCGCAAGGGCGATCAGCAGGATCAGGCCGATGCCCAGAAGGCTGACGAAAGGCGTTTGCATGAAGGAGGCATACCGGCAGCGGCGGGAAACGGGCGACTCCATGCCGCTATTGCAACAAGCCGCGCCCATGCTCAAGCGCGTTGCGCGGCGGGTCTCCGTTCCTATCCCCGTCGATGCCCCCGAATTTCGCAAGCCGGCGCTTTCCCGGCAGGCATTTTTGGCGCTAGTGATGCGCGATGATCGAATCCGCCCGCGAGATCGACCTCTCGCCCCAATATCCCCGCCCGCTGTTCCTCTATGCGCTGTTCTACGGCGGCATGACCTGCATCGCGGGCGTATTGGGCGCGAAACAGGTCGCGCTCGGCCCGCTGGCGGTGGAGGCGGGGATCTTCCCCTTCCTGTTGCTGGTGTCGATCTCCAGCAGCGTCGCGCAGCTCTATGGGCAGAAGACCGCGACGCAGATGGTGCGCTTCGGCTTCGTGCCGCTGGTAATGGCGATTTTGCTGACCTTTATCGTGCTGGCCCTTCCGACCGATCAGGGCATGTACGAACCCGCGAAAGAGGCGTTTCCCATCGTGCTGGGGCAAAGCTGGCGGCTGATGGCGGCGGGTATCATCGCCTATGGCATCTCGATGTCGCTCAACGTGCTGATCTTCTCGCGCCTTGCGGTGCTGGTGCGCGTGCCGATGCTGGCGCGCGGCGCGGTCGCCTCGATCGTCAGCCAGGTGATCGACACGCTGATCTTCATCACCGTCGCGTTCTATGGCGTGCGGCCCATCGCCGACCTGATCGCCGGACAGGCGCTGGCCAAGGTGGTGCTGTCGCTGGTGCTGGTGCCGCCGGTGATCGCGCTGCTGGTGCGACTGGCGCGCTGGATGGAGCCCGGAAACATCCATCCGCGCGCCTGAACGTGCGGCCTATTCGGGCGCGAACACACGGTTCAGATAAGCGGCCAGACGCAGCCCCCCCTTCTGCAGCCGTTCCTCCATCAACCCCTTGAACCGGTAGTTGTATTCATAGCCCAGATCGGGATCGGCGGGATACAGGCCGGGCCGCACCGCCGCGCTGTCGGCGATCCAAACCCTCGGATCGGGGCTGGCCCATTCGCGCATTTCCTGCGGCGTCAGGTCGGCGTTCAGCCATTCGGCATATTCGCTGTAGGACAATTCCTGGCTGTCGAGCAGACCCGAATCCCACAGCGCATGCAGATTCGTCGGCTCGCCGAACCACGTCACCTTTACGTCATTGCCGCCACGGTCGGTGCCGTCGCCCGCATGCAGCGGCTGCTGCAGGTCGCCGACGATATGGACGATGAAGCGCAGCGCTGTCTGCCTGTCGGACAGGCTCGCCGACGGATCGCGCAGGGTCGCGGCAAAGCGGTCCAGCGCGGTCAGCGCATCGCCCTGCGGCGGAGCGCCTGCATCGTCATACGCCTGCCCTTCCGGCACGGTCACGTAATGCCATGGGCTGGCGGTCTGCTGCCAGAATTCGTCGGGATCCGAACGCATGAAATCGGGCCACGGCCCGGCTTCGGCCAAGGTTTCGCTGCCCAGTATCTCCAGCATGGCGGCATGCGCCTGCGGAGAGAGATATTCCTGCGCGATCGCGCCCACGATGCGGTGCCCGTTCGCGCCCCACGCCATCGCGGGCGGGCTGGCGGCAAGCGTGCAGGCCATGGCGGCGAGGGCGCAAAGGCTGCGGGCGATGCGGTTGTTCTTCACTCTCGGCGACACTCCGGACGGGCTGATATTCAAAGACGGCTTCGTGACGAGCCACTGCCGCAAGCGCAAGGGCCTGCCCCGAGGGGCACCCTGACAAAACGGCAGGGATAGTCTCCATTGCGTCGGGCGCTATGCCCGCGTTATGCGACAAATTGAAGGAAAGCCGCCATTCGGTTTCGGCAATCCGCTCCGCCTGTCCTTTGCCCGGCCACATACGGGCCAGCCATTTACGGGAATGCCATGAATTACGTAGAAACGATCAACAAGGAAGTCATGGGCATGGCCGAAGGGCTGGTCGCCTCGCTGCCCAGCCTGGCCATCGGGCTGGTCATCATCCTCGTCACATGGCTGGTCGCCAAGATCGTCGTGCGCATCACCGGGCGGATCGCCGCCAAGGCCAATCTGCGCGAAAGCCTGCGCAATCTGATCGCGACCGTCACCCATGTCGCGGTGTGGATCATCGGCCTGATGATCGCCGCGACCGTCGTGCTGCCCGGTCTGGAACCGGCAGGCCTTATCGCGGGGCTCGGCATCGGCACGGTGGCGATCGGCTTTGCGTTTCAGGACATTTTCGAGAATTTCCTCGCCGGCGTCCTCATCATGCTGCGCGAGAACATGCAGATCGGCGATCTGATCGAGGTCGAGGGCGTGCTGGGCAAGGTCGAGAAGATCACCTTGCGCGAGACCCATATCCGCCAGCTCACCAACGAGCTGACGATCATGCCCAATTCGATGCTGTTCAAGAACCCGGTCCAGATCCTGACCGACGCGCATATCCGCCGCGACGAGCTGATGGTGGGCGTGTCCTACGACACCGATCTCGACCGTGCGATGAAGGTGATCGAGGGCGCGATGGTGGGGATCGAGGCGATCGACACCGAAAAGCCGGTCTCGGTCTTCGCATGGTCCTATGGCGCAAGTTCGGTCGATTTCCTCGTCCAGTGGTGGTCCGACGCCCGCCCGCGCGACCGGCGCGAGACGAAGAGCGACGTGGTGCGCGCGATCAAGCGGGCGCTGGACGATGCGGGGATCGAGATTCCGTTCCCCTATGTCACCCACACCTTCAAGGAGCCGGTGCCCCTGCTGCGCGATGCGGCCGAGTAAGCCTGCATGGACAGCACCACTAAGGCCCGCCTGATCGCCCTCGCCCGCGAGGCGGCGGGCAAGGCCCATGCGCCCTATTCGCGATTCCACGTCGGCTGCGCGGTGATGGCCGAGGACGGTTCGGTCGTGACCGGCGCCAACATGGAGAACGCCTGCTACCGGCTGGGCCTGTGTGCCGAGCAATCGGCGTTGACCGCCGCGCAGCACGCGTTCGGTCTGGCCGCGATCACCCATGTGGTCGTGGCGGGCGGTCCGATGGCCGACGGCGCCATCTCGGGCGAGGATGTCGTCACCCCATGCGGCGGCTGCCGTCAGGCGATTGCCGAGGCGGCTTCGCTATCGGGCCGCGACATCGTGGTGATCTCCGCCAGCGCCACGGGTAGCGAGATGCTGGAGACTACGATCTCGCAGCTTCTCCCGCACGGGTTCGGCGCGGACGTCCTGCCCGGTTAGGCGATCCGACGCTCGGCCCGCTGGTCGAGCAGCGCATTAGCCTCAAGCGCGCCCATCGGACGGCCGAACAGAAAGCCCTGGATCTTCGAGCAGCCGAGCTGGCGGATGCGTTCCAGCTCGCGCTCGCTCTCCACGCCCTCGGCCGTCGTTTCCATGCCCAGCGCGTCGCACATGGCGACCACGGCGCGGATGATGGCCAGCGATTCGGGGCTGTCCTTGGCCGCGCCGGTGACAAAGCTGCGGTCGATCTTGATCGTGTTGAACCGGTTGTTGCGCAGATAGCCCAGCGAGGAATAGCCGGTCCCGAAATCGTCCAGCGCCAGCTTGCAGCCCAGCGACTGGATCTGGTTCAGCGTCGATTGCGCCGCCCCGCCGTCGCGCAGGAAGATCGATTCGGTCACTTCCAGCTCCAGCCGTTCAGGCGCGAGCCCGCTGGCGGCCAGCGCCGACACGACCGTGCTGGCGAAATTGGCGTCGAGCATCTGCTCTGCCGAGACGTTGACCGCCACCTTCACATGGCCCGGCCAGTGCGCCGCCTCGTCACAGGCGCGGCGCAGCGCCCATTCGCCGATGGGGACGATCAGCCGCGTATCCTCGGCAATGGGGATGAACTTGGCGGGGCTGACGCGGCCGAACTCCACGCTGTTCCAGCGCATCAGTGCCTCGAAGCTCAGGATCTCCTCTGTCACCGCGTCGACCACCGGCTGGAAGTTCAACTCCAGCTCGTCACGCTCAAGCGCGTGGCGCAACGCGAATTCCAGCTTGCGCCGCTCCTCGGCATGGGCGTGCATCTGCGGCTCATAGGCGAAATGGCTGCCGCCGCCCTCGTCCTTCGACCGATAGAGCGCAAGGTCGGCGTTGCGCATCAAAGTTTCCACCGTGCGCGCATCGCGCGGGCCCACGGCGGATCCCACCGACGCGCCCACGAACAGCGTGTGGTGATCGACGTCATAGGGCTTCGACAGCACGTCGATGATCGCATGCGCCATGCGGTCCACCGCCTCGCGGTCGTTGACGTCGGCCATGACGACCGCGAACTCGTCGCCGCCCAGACGGCCGCAGGTGTCGTGCTGACCCATCAGCACGCGCAGGCGGCGCGAGACCTGTGCCAGCAGCTTGTCGCCGATCTGGTGGCCCAAAGTATCGTTGACCGCCTTGAACCGGTCGAGGTCGATCATCAGGAACGCGCAGCGCGTGCGCCACTGCTCGGCCCGCTGCAGCGCAGTGCCCAGCGCCTCGGTCAGCATCATGCGGTTGGGCAGGCCGGTCAGCTGGTCATAGCGGGCAAGCTGCGCGATCTTCTCGGCGCTCTCGCGCTGTTCGGTGACGTCGGATCCCACGCCGCGAAAGCCCGCGAACTGGCCGTGCTCGTCATGCTTGGGCGTGCCCGACAATTCCCACCAGCGGGTGCGCCCGTTCATCGACACGCGCACCATCATATTGGAAAAGCTTTCGCGCCGCTTCAGCCGCTCGGCCAGATCGCGCAGCGACGACGGCAGCGCGCCCGAATCCCAGCCCTCGCCCGCGATCAGGCGCAATAGGGGCTGACCGTCGGCCTCGCGCGGTTCCATGCCCAGCGCGTGGGCGAACCGGGGCGACACGCCGCGCACCCGGCGCGAGGCATCGACCTGCCACAGCCAGTCGGCCGAATTTTCCTCGAACTCGTGCAGCAGCAGCGAGACGGTTTCCTGTTTCTCGGCCAAGTTCGCCTCGGTCAGGCGCAGCCGCAGATACAGGCGCGACAGCGACACCGCGCCCGCCGCGACCACCACGGCAAAGGCGATCTGCGCCAGCACGCCGCCGAAATCGCCCGCCAGCACCATCGACAGCGCGCCGGCGATGCCGAAGATCGCGATGAAGGTCATCGCTGCGGTCGGCACGGCGGACAGCGCCAGCACGAACACGCCGATCAGCAGCGCCATGACCGCATATTGCGGCGCATTGCCGCTGGCCATCGCATCGGGGAACGCCAGCATCGGCCCTGCCCACAGCAGCCCCGCCATGCCGACGGTGGCGAGATGGGTGCGCTGCTCCTCGACCGCCATCTGGCGGCGTTCGGCATCGATAAAACCGCGCTCCATGCGCAGCAGCGCCGCCGCGATCATCACGACCAGCAGGAACCAGCCGCCCGCCAGGATCATCCCGGCGCTTTCCATCCAGAAGGTGATGGCCGGAACCGCCGCGCCGATGAACACCGCAAAGCGCAGCGCCGCGGTGCGCGCCAGCGCCGCATATTGCAGGCCCAGCAGTTTCTGCGTCTTGGCCCCCGCGATCCCCAGCCTCTGCATGAAGCCGCCGCCCAGCGGACCGCTCGCCGGTTGGGAGGACGGCCGGTCGTCGACCGCGGCTGGCCCGTTACGGGCATTTTTTCGAGCAAGCGCGAACATGGCAAAAGCCTACGCGAGGCTTGGTAATCTTTTCGTTAATGGCCACCCCGCGACCGCGCGGAATTATTCGAAGTTAAAGCATTAGTCCTTGGCGGATGGCGCGGCGCGGCTATGATCGCGGCCCGTGGCCGAACTCGCGACCTCGCTCCTGCCCTATCTTGCGCTGCTGGCGGCGGGGCTTGGCGCCGGTTTCGCCGGCGGGCTGTTCGGCATCGGCGGCGGATTCGTGGTCGTCCCGGCGCTGACGCTGATCCTGCCATTGCTGGGCACATCGCGCGAACAGGTCATGCATGTCGCGATCGGCACCTCGCTGGCGACCATCATCTTCACCTCGCTGCGTTCCGTCCATTCGCATGCCAAGCGTGGTGCGGTCGATGTTCCCTTCATCAAGGGTTGGGCGCCGTGGCTGGTCGCGGGGACGATCGCGGGCACGCTGATCGCCGACGGCGTGTCCAGCAGCACGCTGGCGCTGATCTTCGGGATCGGCGTGCTGATCTTCGCCGCCTATTTTCTGCTGCCGATCCGCCCCGAAAAACAGCGACTGGCCAGCGCCATGCCGACCGGGATCGTGCGCGCGGGGCTGGCCGGGTTCCTCGGCCTGATCTCGGCTTTGCTGGGGATCGGCGGCGGCACGATCACCACGCTGACGATGACCAGCTGCGGCGCGCCGATCCACCGCGCCATCGGCACCGCATCGGGCATCGGCGCGATCATCGCGGTGCCTGCCGCCGTCGGGTTCGCCATCGCCGGATACGGGGAAAGCGGCCTGCCGCCCTTTTCCGCCGGATATGTCAACCTGCCCGCCGCGCTGGCCATCGTCGCCACCGCCATGATCACCGCCCCGCTGGGCGTCGCGGCAGCCCACAGGCTCAGCCCCCGCTTGCTGCGGCGCGTTTTCGGGGTTTATCTGGTGGTCACCGGCATAACCATGATCGCAAAGGCTTGATAATCCACGGGAGAAGACAGATGCGCACACCGTTCCATTTGCTTGCCGCCGCCGCCGCGCTGACGGCTCCGCTGCCTGCCATGGCCGACACGCTGGTCGATATCGTGAGCGAGCGGGTGGACGAAAGCGTGCCCATGCCGCTGTTCAAGGCCGATGCCGCATGGCCCCGCCTGCCCGAGGATATCATCCTGGGCCAGTCTCCCGGCCTTGCCGTCGATTCGCAGGACACGATCTGGGTGCTGACCCGGCCCAATTCGCTCGACCCTACCGAATCCGGCCTCGCGCAGGATCCGCCCATCGCGCTCGCCTGCTGCAAGCTGCCGCCGCATGTGCTGCGCTTCGATCAGGAGGGGAATCTGCTGTCCGGATGGGGCGGCCCACAGCTAGCCCCCGGCGACGGGGACGCAGAGCAATGGCCTGCCAATGTCCACGGCCTCTATGTCGATGACGAGGGCACGGTCTGGATCGGCGGCAATGGCGACGGCGACCATGTCGTCCTGAACTTCACCGCCGACGGGCAATTCATCCGCCAGTTCGGCACGCGCGGCGAGACGGCGGGCAATGAATCGCGCACCACGCTGGGCAATCCTGCCGACATCGCGGCGAATGACGAATCGGTGCTGGTCGCCGACGGCTACATCAACAAGCGCATCGTCGAATTGTCGGACGCCGACTTGGCCATGACCCATCTGTTCGGCGCCTATGGCGAGGTTCCCGGCGGCGGCACGCGCGACGAACCCTTCGACCAGAGCCAGGCCAGCAGCACCGCGGACGGCGGCGCGAACCCCGAATCGCGCATCTTCGGCGATATCGTGCACTGCGTGGTGCGCGGCCCCGACAGCACGATCTATGTCTGCGACCGGCGCAACAACCGGCTGCAACTGTTCCGCGAAACCGCGGACGGGGCCGAGTTCCTGCAGGACATCGTGATCGGCGCTGGCACCGGCGGCACGCGTTCGGCCAGCGATGTCGCGTTCAGCCCCGATGGCACCTATGTCTATGTCGCCGACATGATGAACGGGCGCATCTGGGTCTTGCTGCGCGAAACGCACGAGGTGGTCGGCAGCTTTGGCCGCAACGGGCGCTATCCGGGGCAGTTCATCTGGCTGCACAGCGTCGATGTCGACAGCATGGGCAATGTCTATACGACAGAGGTCGGCAGCGGCCGCCGCGTGCAGCGCTTCGTGTTCCAGGGCCTGTCGGACTGATCGGCGACGGGCGGCCTTCCGGTCATTCCCCGACCGGCATGCCCCCCGCACCCTCGATCTCGCCGCCGTCAGCCTCGAACCCGCCGCCCAGCGCGACATAGAGCGTCGCACCATTCTGCAGCAGCGCCCGCCGCGTCGCGAGCAGGTCCTGCTGCGCACTGAACAGATTGCGCTCGGCGTCCAGCACCTCGAGGTAATCGGTCACGCCCTCGCGGTACCGCAGGGTCGAGATGCGGTCGATCTCCTCCTGCGCGGCGACGGTGCGTTCAAGAACCGCGACCTGCTCCGCCAGCCAGCGGCGACCCGCCAGCGAGTCCGACACCTCGCGGAAAGCCGTCTGCACCGCCTTGTCGTAATTGGCGATCTCCTCGACCTCCAGCGCCTGCGCATAGTCGAGGTCGGCTTCCCGCGCGCCCCAGTCAAAGATCGGCAGGCTGATGCCGGGACCGAAACTCCATGCAAAACCGCTTTCGTTGAACAGGCTGCCCAGCGAATCCGACGCAAGACCGACGCTGCCAGTCAGCGAGATCGTCGGGAAGAACGCCGCCCGCGCCGCGCCGATATTGGCACGCGCGGCGCGCAGATTGGCCTCTGCCGCGGCGATGTCGGGCCGCGCCAGCAACAGGCTGGACGGCAGGCCGGGATCCAGCCGCATGCCGTTGCCCTGCTGGTCCAGCGGAACCCCGGCAGGCAACCCCTCGGGCATACGGCCGCCGATCAGCACCATCAGCTGGTTGCGCAGCCGCGCCTCGGCCAGCCTTTCGCTCGCCAATTGCTGCTGCGCGGCGGTCAGCAGCGTTTCGGCCTGCCGCATCGGCAGTGCCGAGGTCACCCCGATATCCAGCCGCCGCCTCGCGATGATGAGCGAATCGCTACGGCTGCTGACCGTCGCCTCGGCCAGTTCGACCTGCGCCTCGGTCTCCAGCAATTCGTAATAGGTCGTCGCCACATCGGCGATCAGCGAGAGATAGAACGCCCGCTGCGCCGAGATCGAGGCAAGATACTGCGCCCGCGCCGCATCGCTCAGGTTCGCGAGCCGCCCCCAGAAATCCAGCTCGAACGCGCTGACCCCGACGCCCAGTTGGTAGTTGTCGATCGTGATCGCGTCGATATCGCCGCTTGCCTGCGCGGCGAAACCCGTCAGCGGCGTGCGGCTGCGATTGGCGCTGGCGCTGGCGACCACGGCGGGCAAGCGGCGGCTGTCCTGTATGCGATATTGCGCGCGCGCCTGCTCGATCCGCGCGGTGGCGGCGACGAGATCGCGATTATTCTGCAGCGCCGTCCCGATCAGTGCATCCAGCCGCGGATCGGCGAACCATTCGCGGTACGACAGGCTGGTCGCGACGACCGTGCCGTCGGGCCGGATGCTGTCATCGTAACTCGCGGGCACCGGCAGGTCGGGCGTGACATGGTCGGGCGCCATGTTGATACATCCCGGCAGGGCCAGCGCCATGGCCAGCGCGGCCAGCGGAGCGGTATGCCTGGCACTCATCGCGCGGCCTCCTGTTCGTTTCCTTCGTCCAGATGCCCCGCCGCAGACGGCTGCTTGCGGCTCAGCCAGCTGCGCGTCAGCAGATAGAGCAGCGGGATCACGAAAATGCCCAGCACGGTCGCGGCGATCATGCCGCCCATCACGCCAGTGCCCACCGCGATCCGGCTGGCAGCACCCGCGCCGCTGGCCAGCACCAGCGGCACCATGCCCAGGATAAAGGCGAGCGAGGTCATGATGATCGGCCGCAGCCGCAGCCGCGCCGCCGACTTGACCGCTTCCATCGGGGACAATCCGCGTTCCTCTTCCTCGATCGCGAATTCCACGATCAGGATCGCGTTCTTCGCCGCAAGGCCGATGATGGTAATGAGGCCCACGTTGAAATAGACGTCTGCCGACAACCCGCGCAGCATCGAGAACAACACCGCCCCCAGCACGCCCATCGGCACCACCAGCAACACCGACAGCGGCACCGCCCAGCTTTCGTAAAGCGCCGCCAGCACAAGGAACACGACCACGACCGACAGGCCCAGCAGCAGGCCGATCTGCCCGCCCGCCTGCTTCTCCTCATAGCTGAGGCCGGTCCATTCGAACTCGATCCCCGGCGGCAGCTGCGAGGCAAGCTGTTCCATCTCGGCCAGCGCATCGCCCGACGACTTGCCCGGAGCGGCGGTGCCCGACAAGGTCATCGACGGATAGCCGTTATAGCGGCCAAGGCTGGGCGGCGCGGCCGACCAGTCGGCGGTGGCAAAGGCGCTGAACGGCACCAGTTCGCCGTTATTATTGGGAATGCGCAGCGACATGATGTCTTCGGGCGTCATGCGATAGGGCGCATCGGCCTGCACCATCACGCGCAGCACGCGGCCCTGGTAGGTGAAATCGTTCACATAGGCCGAGCCATTGTTGATCGACAGCGCATTGTTCACATCGTCGATCGACAGCCCCAAGGCGCGCGCCTGCACGCGGTCGACTTCCAGCTCCAGTTCGGGCGCGGGGGCCTGATCCTCGGGCCGGATATTGGCGATCAGCGGACTCTGCGAGGCGAGGCCCATCAGCTGGTTGCGCGCATCGATCAGCGCCTGCCGGCCAAGACCGGCGCGGTCCTGCAGCTTCATGGTAAAGCCGCTGGCGGTGCCCAGCGAACGGATCGCCGGCGGCTGGATCGGGAAGACCATGGCGTTGTCGACCGCTTGGAACCGCTGCGCCGCGCGCGCCAGGATGGACGATGCCTCGCTCTCGACATCGGTGCGTTCGTCCCACGGTTCCAGCGATGCGAACATCATGGCATTGTTCTGGCCGCGACCGAAGAAGCTGAAGCCGCGCACGACGATCAGATCCTCGGTTTCGGGCTGCGACATCCACCATTCCTCGATCGGAGCGAGAGCCTCGTCGGTGCGTTCCATCGTCGCGCCGGGCGGGGTCTGGACGACTGTCATCAGGCTGCCCTGGTCCTCGGTCGGCAGGAACGCGGTCGGCAGGCGCGTGAACAGCAGCGCCGTCACGACGCCGAGCACCAAAAACACCGCCAGCCCGCGCATCGGGCGCGACAATATGCGCTCGTTGCCGCGTGCATAACGCTCGGTCATGCGGGCGAACCACTGGTTGAACCGCGCGAACAACAATGCGGCGCGATATTGCACTTTGGCCAGCGTGCCGCGCCAGCCCGGCTCGCCCATCGCGGCGGGCGGAACGGGATCGCCGGCGCCATGCGGATCGGCGCCTTCCTCGTCCTTCTCGATCGGCTTCAGGAAATTGGCGCATAATGCGGGCGTCAGCGTCAGTGCCAGCAGGGCGGAGAAGAAGATCGACACCGACAAGGTGACCGAGAACTGGCGATAGATACCGCCTGTCGATCCGGGGAAGAACGCCATCGGCACGAACACCGCGATCAGCACCAGCGTGATGCCGATGATCGCGCCGGTGATCTGGTCCATCGCCTTGCGAGTCGCCTCCAGCGGCGGCAGGCCTTCCTCGCGCATGATGCGCTCGACATTTTCGATCACCACGATCGCGTCGTCGACCAGGATGCCGATCGCCAGCACCATCGCGAACAGCGACAGCACGTTGATCGAAAAACCGAACAGCCAAAGGCCGAGACACGCACCCATCAGCGCGATGGGCACGACCAGCGTGGGAATGATCGTCGCGCGCCAGCTCTGCAGGAACAGGAACATGACAAGGAAGACCAGCGCCATCGCCTCGACCAGCGTCTTGACCACTTCCTCGACCGATATGCGCACGAAAGGCGTGGTGTCGTAGGGCACGGCCCATGCGACATCCTCGGGCAGTGTTTCCGACAGTTCTTCCAGTCGTTCCTTCACCGCATCGGCGGTGGCCAGCGCATTCGCGCCGGTCGCCAGCTGGATCGCCATGCCCGCCATCGGCTTGCCGTTGATCGATGCGACAAAGCCGTAATTCTCGGCCCCCAGTTCCACGCGGGCCACATCGGCAAGACGCACGGTGGCGCCGCCGGTCTCGGCGCGCAGGATGATCTGGCGGAATTCCTCGGCCGACTGAAACCGGCCCTGCGTGGTGATTGTCGCGGTCAGCTGCTGGTCGTCGACGAAGGGCTGCGCGCCCAATGCGCCGCCCGCCGTCTGGCTGTTCTGTTCGCGCACCGCCGCCAGCACCGCGGTGGGCGACAGATTATAAGATGCCAGCTTTTCGGGATCGAGCCAGATGCGCATCGCATAGGACGAGCCGAACAACGTCACGTCGCCCACGCCTTGCACGCGGCGCAATTCGTCGACCACCTGATTGCTTGCGATATTGCCAAGGTCGATGGCGTCTAGTTCGCCAGAGTTCGACGTCAGCGCCGCGATCATCAGAAATCCCGCGTTCGCCTGCCGGACCTGTATGCCCTGCTGGCGCACCTGCTCGGGCAGCCGCGCCTCGATCGTGGACAGCCGGTTCTGGACCTCGGTCTGCGCGATATCGATGTCGGTCCCCGCCTCGAAGGTCAGCGTGATCGTCGCCGCGCCGGTCGAGGTGCTGGACGAATCCATGTAGAGAAAGCCGTCCACCCCGTTCAGCGATTGCTCGATAACCTGCGTGACGTTCTGCTCCAGCGTCTCGGCATCGGCACCCGGATAGGCGACGCTGATGCTCAGCGATGGCGGCGCGACCTCGGGATATTGCTCGATCGGCAAGGCGCGCAGGGCCAGCAGTCCCGCCAGCACGATGCCGAGCGATATCACCCATGCGAAGATGGGCCTGTCGATGAAATAGCGGGCCATGGGCTTACTCGGCCCCCTCGTCCGACTTCGGCACGGCTTTCGCGGCTGGGGACTTCGCGGCGGGCGCCTGCTGGCCGGTCGGTGTGTTGGCGACGGTCACCGGCATACCGGGGCGCAGCGTCTGCAGGCGGCTGACGATCACCTCGTCGCCGGGGCGCAGACCGCTTTCGACGATCCAGCGGCCCTCGACCATCTCGCCCAGCGTGACCTTGCGCGCCTCGACCATGCCGTCCTTGCCCACGACATAGACGCTGCCCCCGTCATCTGCCAGCATCACCGCAGCCTGCGGCACGCTCACCGCATTGCGGCGCGTGCCCACCGTGACCCGGCCGCGCACGAATTCGCCCGGCAGCAGCTGATAGTTGGGATTGGGCACCTCGGCGCGAACCTCGACCGTGCCGGTGGTTTCCTGCACCGACACCGCCAGGAAGTCGATCTTGCCGGTAATGGGATAGGCGCTGCCGTCGGGGAACAGGATCTGCACGTCAATCGCATTGCGGTCGGGCAGGTCGATCTCACCCGACGCGATCGCGCGCTGGGTGCGCAGCAATTCGGTCGCGGACTGGTTAAAGGTGACATAGACGCGGTCGATCTGCTCCACCGTGGTCAGCAGCGTGCCTTCCGGCTGGCTGACCAGCGCACCCTCGGTCACCTGCGCGCGGCCCGCGCGGCCCGAAATCGGCGCGCGCACCGTGGTATAGCCCAGCTGCAGCCCCGCCGCGCGCAGCTGCGCGCGCAGCTGCGCCACATTGGCATCCGCTTCGCGCATGGCGGCGACGGCGGCGTCATATTCCTGCCGGCTGATCGCATTCTCGTCGACCAGCGGGCGATAGCGCTCCACCACGGCGCGGGCGTTGGCGGCGGTCGCCTTGGCCCGGTCGAGGCTCGCCTCGCTCTGCGCATAGCTGGCCTGCAGTTCGGACGGGTCGATGCGGAACAGGGGCTGCCCCTCGCCAACATCGGTGCCCTCGGTGTACAAGCGGCGCTGCACTATGCCGGTGACGCGGGCGCGCACCTCGGCGGTGCGGATCGCCGCGACGCGGCCGGGCAGTTCGACGATATTGGGCATGTCCCCGGCCGTGACCGTATAGGTCCTGACCGGCACCGCCGACGGCGCCGCCGCTTCCTCGACGCCCGAATCGCAACCGGCCGCAAGGGTCAGCGGCGCAAGGGCCGACAGGACGAGGGTAAGCGTTTTAAGTCGCATGCGCCGAATTCCGATTTTGCAGTTGCGAAGGCGTAATAGGTATTACACAAGAGACTTCAAGACCGAAAAAGCTATTGGAGCAGGATTATTGACCGAGGCAGGATCGACGGAGGGCCTCCAGCAGGAAAGGCTCGACAAGCGGCGGCTGGCTTTTCAGCAGGCGGCCCGCGAACTTTTTATCGAGCAAGGTTACGAACGCACGACGCTTGCCGAAGTGGTCGACCGCGCCGGCGGGTCGCTGGCGACGCTGTACAAGCTGTTCGGCAACAAGGAGGGTTTGCTTGACGCGGTTTTAGCGCAATCGCGCGATCTCGGCCATAGCGTCGTCGAAAGGGTCGCGGCGCAGGGCCTGCCCCCTGCCGAAACGCTACACCGGCTGGGGGCAGAGCTGAACGCGATCTATCTCGATCCGCCGAACCTGTCGGTGGTCCGCATCGTTATCGGGCGCAGCATCTGCGATGTCGATTTTGCCCGCAGCTTCTTCGACCTGTCGCAGATGAAGGCAAAGCTAGCCATGCGCGCCCTGTTCCGGCGCTGGGCGGACCAGGGCATCGCGCTCAATGGCGATCCCGAAATGCTGGCCGACCTATTCCTCAGCCTGCTGGTGTTCGACTTCCAGATCCAGGCGGTCAGCCACGGCTTCATGGCGCCGCCCACCGAGGCGCAGGTGCGCGAACGCACCGATTTCTTCCTGCGCGGCGCAGGCTTGGCAGGCTAGCCGCGCCACGCAGCCTGTCGGCAGGTGGCCCGATCAGGCGGTAATCAGGGCCGAAACCGATCCCGCGCCTTCGAAACGCGCCTCGACCGACTGGCCGACCGTCACGTCATGCACGCCCGTGACCGCGCCCGAGGATACCCAGCCGGGCGCCTGTGCCATCAGGCCGCGCTGATCCAGATTGGCCAGCAGGAAACGCACCGCGCCGAATGGGCCGTCCAGCATGGATGCGGTCGTGGCCTTGCCGACGCTCGCGCCGTCGATGATCGTCTCGACCGCAATGTCGTTGATGCGGTCCCAGCGTTCGCGCGGCAGCACCGGGCCCAGCACCAGCCCGGCATTATTGCCATGGTCCGACACGGTCACGCAGGGACCGTCGGCGTTGATGCCCGGATAGGGCGATGAAGCGATCTCGATGGCGATGCGGATTTCCTCGACCCAGTCATAGGTCTCGGCGTCGTTCGTGGGCAGCTTCGCGCCTTGGGGCACGCGGATGCGGATCGCGAATTCGGCCTCCGCCGCCGCAAAGCCCTTCTCGAACACGGGCATCGCTATGGGGCTGCCGACCTGTTCGTAAATCGTGTCGGCCATGATCGGCCCGATCAGCCGGTTCGCGCCCAGCTCGCCATCCACCGGCGGCGGGATCTTGCCGACCTTCCAGCCGCCCACCGGACGGTCCCACAGCCGCAGCGCATGGTCCTGCACTTCATAGGCCTCGGCCAGCGTTCGCGGCCGCTCTCCGGGATAGTCGGGCAGCGCCTTGCCTTCGGTGCGCGCGGTAACGAATGCCTGCGCGATGCGCTCTATTGCGTGGCCGTCCATGATCCCCTCGACGTTTCTGCTTCACAACTAGGAAACCGGTGTCATAATGAAGACAGCCGGGAAAGCAAGACCTTCCCGGAACAAGGTCCGGTACCGGGCCATGAACAGGGAACGGGAGGGGGCAACGCCGACGATGGCGCTTCATGCGTCAGACCTTACGGCTTTTGTCACTCTGCGCTAAGGCCTGAAAGACCAGGGGTCTGCGGAGTTTGGAATGGGAAGTGAACGAAGGAACGAGCGGCAGCCGACGATCAACGACGTCGCCCGCGTGGCGGGTGTATCGAAAAAGACCGTCAGCCGGGTCATCAACCGCTCGCCCCTGCTCAAGGACGATACGCGGCAAAAGGTCGAAAGCGTCATTGCGGAACTGGGCTATGTCCCCAATCCGCAGGCCCGCGCGCTGGCGCTGCGCCGCAATTTCCTGCTGGGCCTGCTGCACGACAACCCGAACGCGCAGACCGTGCTGAATTTCCAGATCGGCGTGCTCGACGCGATCCGCGACACCAATTTCGCGCTGGTGGTCCGTCCGGTGAACCGTCACTCGCCCAACATGCTCGACGACATCCGCGACTTCCTCGAAAAGCAGCGGCTCTACGGCGTATTCATCCTGCCCCCGATTTCCGAGAACGAGGAACTGGCCGCGCTCTGCCGCGAGCTTGACTGCGCCTATGTCCGCATGGGGTCGACCCAGCTCGACAGCCCGCAATATCTGGTCGAATCGAACGACCGCGAGATCGTGGCCAGCGCGGTCGACCATTTGGTCGAGATGGGGCACCGCCGCATCGGCCTGATCGAGGGGCCCGAAGGCTTCCGCTCCGCCTTCGAACGGCGCGAGGGTTTTCTCGACGGCATCCGCCGCCACGGGTTGGAATATCGCGCCGAATGGCACGCACCCGGCCAGTACACCTTCGATTCGGGGATCGAGGCGGCGGAGCGCATCCTCTCCCTCCCCGACCGTCCCAGCGCAATCTTCGTTTCGAACGACGAGATGGCGGCCGCCTCGATGCATGTCGCACGAAACAAGGGCCTGCTGGTGCCCGACGACTTGTCGATCATCGGCTTCGACGACAGCCCCATCGCCTCGCATATCTGGCCGCCGCTCACCACCGTGCGCTGGCCCATCCGCGAGATGGCAAGCGTCGCGGCGCACAAGCTGATCGATTCCGAAGATGCCGATCAACTGCCCTCGCGCCTGCCGTCGCAGCTGATCCGCCGGTCCTCGGTCGCGCCGCCGCGCGAAAAATGATCGTCCCTGCCGGTTGAAATACCCCCCCTATGTCGTCTATCTAGGCTTTTGACACCGGTTACCTAAATCCAGCCCGCATCGGGCGGAATACGAAAATTCGGCTCGGACAGAGCCAGACAGCGAGGATGTTATGAAGATTGCAATCATCACCGAGAACAGCCAGGCCGCGAAGAACTGCATCATCGAGGAAGCGCTGAAGTCCACGGTCGAGCCGATGGGCCACGAAGTCGTGAACTATGGCATGTACACGCCCGAGGACAAGGCGCACCTGACCTATCCGATGGTCGGCCTGCTGACCGGCATCCTGCTCAATTCCAAGGCGGTCGATTTCGTCGTCACCGGCTGCGGCACGGGTTCGGGATCTATGCTGGCGGCCAATGCCATGCCGGGCGTGTTCTGCGGCCTCGTCATCGATCCGACCGACGCGTTCCTGTTCGCGCAGATCAACGACGGCAACGCGGTCGCCATGCCCTATGCCAAGGGCTTCGGCTGGGCTGCCGAACTCAATCTGCAGGACTGCTATCGCAAGCTGTTCGAGGGTGAGAGCGGCGTCGGCTATCCCAAGGAACGCGCCGAGGTCATGGCCAAGAACCGCGGCGTCCTTGCCGATCTCAAGGCCGCCAGCTGCAAGGACATGCTGACCGTGCTCAAGAGCGTGGACCAAGACCTGCTCAAGACCGCCATTTCGGGCGAACGTTTCGAAGAGCATTTCTACCCCGCGTCGAAGGACGAGCAGATCAGCGCCTATCTGAAGAGTCTGTAAGCGCCGATCCATCGCGGGGGTGGCGCGGCCATCCCCGCCGATACGACATGAACGACCGCCTTGCGCATGCAGGGGCCGACCGCGACAAACATCGTCCGGCGGCGACGAAACCCCGAGAGGACGACCCGATGAACAGCCCCTTCGACCTTACCGGCCGCGTCGCGGTCGTCACCGGCGCCAACACCGGCATCGGACAGGGAATCGCCCTCGCTCTGGCTCAGGCCGGGGCGGATATCGCCGCCGTAGGCCGCAGCGAAGCCACCGAAACCGCCGACAAGGTGCGCGCCCTTGGCCGCAAGTGCGAGTTGGTCTCCGCCGATCTCTCCTCCATCGCGTCGGTCAAGGATGTCGTGGAAAGCGTCGTCTCCTCGCTCGGCTCGCTCGACATTCTGGTCAATAATGCGGGCATCATCCGGCGCGAGGACGCGCTGGACTTCTCGGAAGAGGACTGGGATGCCGTGATGGACACCAATCTGAAGTCGCTGTTCTTCCTGTGTCAGGCGGCCGCGCGGCACATGACCGGCTGGTCCAGCCAGTCGGGCAAGCGCGGCAAGATCATCAATATCGCATCCATGCTGACCTTTCAGGGCGGTATCCGCGTGCCCAGCTATACCGCCAGCAAGTCGGGTGTCGGCGGCCTCACCAAGCTGATGGCCAACGAATGGGCGGCCAGGGGCGTCAATGTGAACGCCATCGCGCCGGGCTATATCGCCACCAACAACACCGCGGCGCTGCAGGCGGACGAAGCCCGCAACCGCCAGATCATGGAACGCATCCCCGAAGGCCGCTGGGGCGATCCCAAGGACATCGGCGGCGCGGCGGTCTTCCTCGCCAGCAACGCGGCGGACTATGTGCAAGGCCATATCCTCGCCGTCGACGGCGGCTGGCTTGCCCGCTGAGGACGCCGCGGTGAGCGAACGCCGCACCGGACCAGTCGTATGCTTCGGGGAAATGCTTCTGCGGCTGAGCCCGCAGAGCCATATCCCGCTGGCACAAGCAGGCAGCGTCGCCATCGACGTCGGCGGGGCGGAGGCGAATGTCGCCGCGGCGCTTTCCAGCCTTGGCGTGCCCACGCGCATGATGTCGGTCGTCCCCGACAATCCGCTGGGCTGCAAGGCGATCGCCGCGATGGGCGCAGCGGGCAGCGACACTCGCTTTATCGTGAAGCAGCCGGCCAAAACACCTGGACGCATCGGCCTCTATTTCTTCGAACCGCCTGCCGGGCCCATCGCGGGCCGCGTCACCTATGACCGCGCGGGTAGCAGCTTTGCGCTGGCCGATCCCTCCGCCCTGCCCTTCGCCGAGGCGCTCGACGGGGCCAGCCTGCTCCACATGTCGGGCATCACCCCCGCGCTTGGCCCCGATGGGGTGGCGCTGGCGCGCGCCGCCGTGGCGGCGGCCAAGGCGGCGGACGTGCCGATCTGCTTCGACGGCAATTACCGCGCGAATTTGTGGGACGCATGGGACAGCGACCCGCGCGCGATCCTGACCGAGCTGATGTCCGAAGCCACGCTGATGATCGGCAACCACCGCGACATTTCGTTGCTCTTGGGCACAACATTCTCGGGCGACGGCCCCGACCGCCGCCGCGAGGCGAGCCAGGCCGCGTTCGAAGCCTTTCCCAAACTGCAATTGATCGCCAGCACCGCGCGCCATGTCGAGACCGCGGGCACACACCGCATCGCCGCGCGCATCGATCTGCGCGATACCCATTGGCAGACCGAAGAAGTGCGGATCGAGAATATCGTCGACCGCATCGGCACCGGTGACGCCTATGCCGCGGGCATGTTGCGCAGCTGGCTGGCGGGCGGTTCGGCGCAGGACATGGCGAAGTCCGGTCTCGCGCTCGCGGCGCTGAAACACGGCGTTCCGGGCGACATGATCCTCGTGACCGCGGACGATCTTGACAGCTTCGATCCGGCGGGCGGCGATGTCCGGCGCTGATTCCGCAAACCGCCGCAGCGTCCTGAAAACCGGGCTGATCGGCTCCGGCCTGCTGGCCGCGCCCGCCTTCGGCCAGTCCCGCACCCCGCGTGTCGGCGGCTATGAAGGCATCCGGCAAGCGGGCGTGAACGCCTTCCTCGGCATCCGATATGCGACAGCGCAGCGCTTCGCCCGCCCCGTTCGCCTGCCCTTCGCCAGCGCGCCGACGCCCGCCAAGGCGTTCGGCCCGATCTGCCCCCAGCGCGGCAGTCCGGACGAGCCGGTGAGCGAGGACTGCCTGTTCCTCAATGTCTGGACACCCGACCTCAGCCCCGCCGCGAAAAAGCCCGTCATGGTCTATTTCCACGGCGGCGCCTACAATGGCGGCACAGTCACCGATCCGGTCACCCACGGCCAGCATCTGGCGGGGCAAGGCGATGTCGTGGTGGTCTCGGTCAACCAGCGCCTCAACGTGTTCGGCTATCCGTGGCTCGCACCCTTCGATGCGCGCTATGCCGACAGCGGCAATCTGGGGCAGCTCGACCTGATCGCCGCGCTCGAATGGGTGCGCGACCACGCCGCGAAATTCGGCGGCGATCCGTCGCGCGTGATGGTGTTCGGCCAGTCGGGCGGCGGCGCCAAGATCGCGACGCTGATGGCCATGCCCGCCGCCAACGGCCTGTTCCATTCCGCCGCGACAATGAGCGGGCAGCAGGTCACCGCCAGCGGCCCGACCAATGCGCTGAAACGCATCACGGCCTTCTTCGAACAGGTCGGCGTCCCCGTCGGCGACGTGGACGGATTGAAGGTGCTC
This sequence comes from Croceicoccus sp., assembly GCF_983967925.1. NCBI lineage: Bacteria > Pseudomonadati > Pseudomonadota > Alphaproteobacteria > Sphingomonadales > Erythrobacteraceae > Croceicoccus > Croceicoccus sp. The sequence continues at coordinate 108,846 of NZ_CFETID010000003.1, forward strand.
TCGACCGAGCAGATGGTCGCCGGACTCGACGCCACCGATCCGGTGCTGGGCGGCAGCCTCTATTTCGGGCCGGTGCTCGACATGGTGAACCTGCCGCGCCACCCTTTCTGGCCCGACGCCGCGCCGCAGTCTCTCGCGATTCCGATGATCCTGGGCAATACGACAGACGAAACGCGCGCCTTCATCAGCCCGGACGGTCCCTTCCTGCAGGGCATCGACTGGTCCAATATCGCCGAGCGCATCCGGCCCAACATCAAGATCGACCTGCGCCCCGATTACGTGGTGCAGCAATATCGCGAACATTTCCCCGACTGGTCGCCCGAGCAAGTGTTCTATGCCGCCACGACCGACGGACGCAGCTGGCCGGGCCAGTGGATCGAGGCGGACGAGCGCGCAAAGGCGGGTGCGGACAAGACCTGGGTCTATCAGCTCGACCGCGAATCCCCGGTCGATCCGCAGCGCGGGGCGGCGCATACCGACGACCTGCCCTATGTGTTCGGCACGCTGGACGCACCGGGCAGCTACTCCGGCACGGGCAAGCGGGCGCGGGACATCAGCGCGGCGATGATCAGGGCCTTCACTGGCCTTGCCCGCACTGGCACGCCGGGCCTGACCGACTGGGCACCTTACACCCTGCCCGACCGCGCCACGCTGATGGTGGCGCAAGACCGCATCGCGATTGAGAACGACCCGCGCGGCTGGCAGCGCGAAATGTGGTCGACCGCGCCCTATATCCAGCCGGGGATCTGAACCTTATTTCGCCGCCACCGGATAGGCGATGATGATCGACAGCGGCGCATCGCCGGTCTGCCGCATGCCCACGACCGCGCCTTCGTACAGATAGGCCGCCATGCCGGGTTTTAGCGCCGCCTCCACCCCGTCCGAAATCACCACGCCCTCGCCCTCGGTGACGTAATAGACCTCGTCATGGCTGATCGGATGCTCGCCGATGGCCGCGCCAACGTCGAGCACGCGGCGGCGGAATTCCATCGTGCGCGGCTGCGGCGCGGCGTCGCTGATGCGGTACGCGGTCGACATGCCGATCGCGCCATGGGGCGGCGCCTCGCGCACCATCACCTCGCTTTCGCTGACCACCACCATCGGCGGCGCGGTGCCGCTGGTCGGCTCCTGTGCCGTGGCGCAGGCGGAGCAGGCCAGCAGCGACACGCCCAATATGGCGCGCCCCGCGATCACCGGGCCTGCTCGCGCATGGCCCGGTCGCGCGCGCTCAGGAATTCCTGCGCCTCGACGGTCTGACCGGGATAGAGCCCCGATTTGGGCGTCATCGTCGCCAGATCCCACTGCGCCGGATCGAACGCCGCGCGGGTCGCGGGGAACGTCGGATAGCCGCCGACCTCGTCCTGCGAATCGATGATCTCGCCGCGCCCTTCGGCGATATAGAACAGCACGCGGATCTCCTCGTCCGTGCGGTCCCACGGCCGCGCACCGGCCTGCCGCAGCAGCGTCGTCTCCACGTCCTTGGCGGGCATCACGTCGTAACCGTCCGGGCTGTGCAGCGGTGCATCGACCTCGATCAACTCCGCCTCGGTCTGGCCATAGGTGCCGAACATGGGCAGCGGCTCGCCGTGGCGGTCCACCGCGATATTGTCGGCCCCGTAATATTTGAGGTCGCCCACACCGCCCAGCATCAGGAACGGCAGATCTTCCGACGTCGAATTGCCGCCGCGCATCACATTGCCGACCGCGGTGATCTCGCCCGCCACATGCGGATGACCCATCCATTCGAGGTCCATCAGATTATAATGCACCGCGCGCAGGCCGGGGTCATAGATGAAATTATTGACCATCAGCACCTGCGCCCCGCCCTTCACCAACGGCGAGCGTTCGACATTATGCGCCCAGATATTGCGGTCGAACACGATATTGGTCGCATTGTCGTGGATCAGCGAGCCCTTGGAATGCTCGCCCTTGGGATGGCTCGAATCGGCCAGCCCCTCGGCGGCGAAGTTCAGGCGGAAGGTAATGTCGTGGCTGGTGCCCTCGCGCCATTCCTCGACCGTGTCGCCGGTAAAGCGCGGGCCGCTGGCCGACATATTCTCGTCCACCGCCCACATGAAACTGTTGTTCTCGACCACGACATTATGCGCCGCCACGGTCGAGAAGGCGTCGGCCTCCCAGCCGCTGCGCTTGGGTTCGCCCGCGTCACCCATCATCACGCGCAAATGGCTGATCTTGACGTCATGGGTCTTCACGTCGATCCCGCCGCGCAGGATGGTGATGCCCGGCGACGGCGCGGTCTGGCCCGCGATGGTGACGAACGGTTCCTCGATGACAAGGCCCGATTTCTCCAGATCGATCGCGCCGCCGACTTCGAACACGATGATACGCGGCCCCTTCATGGCCAGCGCGGCGGCCAGGCTGCCCGGCCCGTCCTTCGCCAGCGTCGTCACCTTGAGGATCTTGCCGCCCTTGCCGCCCTCGGTCGGGTCTCCGGGCTGTGCCATCGAAGGCACACTCGTCGCCGCAAGGATCAGGGTCGCGGCTGCCAAGCCGCTGAAATAGGCGCTTTTCAACATCAATCATTCTCCCAACTGCTTGTTTCTTGACAGACCGTGGCGGCGGCGGCAATAGATAATGACACCGGTTACCAAAAACCGGGCGGGAGATTCGGATTGCCAGGGGCGCGTTTGCTGCCTTCCTCAGGTAACCGGTGTCATCTCGTTCGGAGCATGATGGGGAGGATACCATGAGGACCAACCGCAATTTTCTGAATTTCAAGAGCACGCTGCTGATCGGCAGCGCGCTGCTGCTGCCGCAGATGGCCCATGCGCAGGATGCCGCCAGCATGGACGCCGAAGAGGCTGCCGAGCAAGCGGTCGAGCAGGTCGAGGACGTCACCTCGCCCGGCGACAACGCCATCGTCGTCACCGGCTTCCGCGCCTCGCTGAACGCTGCGATCTCCGCCAAGCGCGAGTCGGTCGGTCAGGTCGATGTGATCGTCGCTGAGGATATCGCCAAGTTCCCCGACACCAACCTTGCCGAATCGCTGCAGCGCATTCCCGGCGTCGCGATCGAACGCGATGCGGGCGAAGGGCGCGCGATCACCGTGCGCGGCCTTGGCGCGCAGTTCACCCGCGTCCGCGTCAACGGGATGGAGACCATCGCGACCTCCACCGACGGCGCCTCGTCCAACCGCGACCGCGCGTTCGACTTCAACGTGTTCGCATCCGAACTGTTCAACTCGATCGTGGTCCACAAGACCGCCTCGGCCTCGCTCGACGAAGGTTCGCTTGGCGCAGTGATCGACCTGACCACGGGCAACCCGCTGGCCTATGGCGCGGGCACCAAGCTCGTCGGCTCGGTCCAGGGCCGCTACAACGATCTCAACGACGATCTCGCCCCGCGCCTTGCCGGTCTTGCCGCATGGGTCAACGATGACGAGACGCTGGGCGTGTCGGCCTCGGTCGCATGGTCGGAATACGAGACTCCGGAACTGGGCAACAACTCGGTGCGCTGGGCCAATAATGCCCAGTTCAACTCGGTCGGCGGCGTAAGCTGCGTCGACAATCCCGCCGATGCGGGCTGTTCGGAAGTCACCGCCGCCTTCCACCCGCGCATTCCGCGCTATGGTCTGGTGAACCATGACCGCGAACGCCTTGGCGCGACCGGCGCGATCCAGTTCCAGCCCAGCGATCGCACCAATATCGAGATCGACGGCCTTTATTCGCGCTTCTCGGAAGACCGCGACGAATATTGGGGCGAGGTCCTGCTGCGTTCGAACGAGCGGACCATCGACGTCGCGAATTATGCGATCGACGGCGACAACAACATGATCAGCGCGGACCTGACCAACGCGTGGATCCGCAACGAACGCTATCACCGCGAAAGCGAGACCGAGTTCTACCAGATCTCTGGCAAGCTGGAGCAGTATTTCACCGATACGCTGATGGCGCGCTTGTCGGGCGGCTTCTCGGAATCCGACGCCTCGATCCCGGTCGAGACGACGATCATCTTCGATGACCGCGACGGCGTATATTCCTACGACTACACCGACATGAAGAGCCCGCTGCTCTCGTTCGGCACCGATGTCACCGATCCCACCAACTTCCAGCTGGCCGAATTCCGTGATCGTCCGTCCGAAGTGAACAACAAGTTCAAGACCGTCGCACTCGACCTGGAATTCGAAGCCACCGACGGGCTGACCTTCAAGACCGGCCCGTTCTGGCGCGAGTTCGACTTCTTCACCACCGGCGCGCGCCGTGACAGCCAGTATTGCTCGGCCTTCACCTGCCCCGAGGGAGCCTATGGCGCCCCCGTCACCGCCGACCTGGCCGAACTCTTCGAACTGGGCGATGCGGGCCAGCCTTCGGGCAACACCAACAGCTGGGTCGTGCCCGACCTCGACGCGACCACCGATTTCCTCGATCTCTACAACCGCCCCGCCGTCACCCAGCAGGGCGACGAGCGCGGCGTGACCGAGGAAGTGTGGGGCGGCTATTTCGAGACCGGCTTCGAACTGGATCCGGGCGTGCGCATCAACGGCAATTTCGGCATGCGCTTCGCCCACACCAACCAGACGTCCAGCGGCTTCAACAGCGGCCAGTTCGTGACCGTGAAGCGCAGCTATGACGACCTGCTGCCCGCCATCAACGTCAATGTCTTCCCCGCGGACAATTTCATCATCCGCGGCGCCGTCGCCAAGGTGCTTACCCGCCCCAGCCTCGGTTCGCTGACGCCGGGCGGTTCGGTCGACCAGTTCAACTTCGGCATCTCGTCGGGCAATCCGTTCATCGATCCGTATCGGGCATGGAACTACGACGTCGCGTTCGAATACTACTTCGCTCCGGGCGCGATCGCGTCGGTGGCGCTGTTCCGCAAGGATGTCGAAAGCTTCCCGATCAGCGACGTGCAGACCATCACCTATGCGCAGAGCGGCCTGCCGCTCTCGCTGCTGACGGACGGCACGCCTGCCTATGACGCGGTCGTCAACGGCACCGATCCGGGTCGCGAATTCATCGCCCGCACGACGGTCAACGGCGAAGGCGCGACGATCCAGGGTATCGAGGTCGGCTTCAACCTGCCCTTCTCGGCCTTCGCCGACGGCTTCGTCAGCGACTTCGGCGTGCTGGGCAATGTCACCTATGTCGACAGCTCGCAGGATGTGACAACAGACTCCGGCGACATCCGCACGGTCACCTTCCCGGGCGTGTCGGAATATTCGGCCAATGGCACGGTATATTACGACAATGGCACCTTCTCGGTCCGCGTGTCGGGCGCCTATCGCGACGGCTATCACACCGGGGCGAGCGGCAACGGCAACTTCCTCGAAGGGTTCAACTCCACCTTCAACCTCGACGCGGCGGTCCGCTACCAGCTGACCGACAATGTCGAACTGATGCTGGACGGCACCAATCTGACCGACGATTACCGCTATCGCTGGACCGATATCGACGTGAAGCGCAACTACGAGAACAACCATTTCGGCCGGATCATCATGTTCGGTGCGCGGTTCGAAATGTGATCAAAGGGAGAGGGCAGGGTTTTAAGCGATGAAATCTGATCGAAGATCGGTTATTGCCGCTGGCCTTGCCTTCTCCACCTTGATTCATACTCGCGGTGAGGCGCAAACAGCACCGCCGAGCGCGGGAGGCCCAAGCTCTCCGGGCCTCCCGCAACCTCTTGAAACGATTGACTTGTGGCCCGGCAGGCTGTGGCCAAAGGGCGCGCCCGGTGCACCCGGCTCCCTCCCCGACGAAGTGACGACGGAACGCTCCGCCGATCCGCTCGTCTCCGACCGCGCCGTCCTCGGCATTTCCGTGCCGCGGCTTGCCGTGTTCCGCCCCGATCGACCGAACGGGGCGGCGCTCCTCCTGACCCCCGGCGGCGGCTATCGCCATGTCGTCGTGGACAAGGAAGGGTACGAATTCGCGCGTTGGGCCACGGCGCGCGGATTCACCTGTTTCGTCCTGTTCTACCGGCTGCCCTATGACGGCTGGGCGAACCGGGCCGACGTTCCGCTGCAGGATGCGCAGCGCGCCATGCGCGTCATCCGCCGCCGCCACCGCGACTTTGCCATCGACCCCGAACGCGTCGGTGCGATGGGCTTCTCCGCAGGCGGGCATTTGTGCGCCGACCTCGCCGCGCGCTTTGCCGCGCGCACCTACGAACCGGCGGACGAGGCGGATGCGCTGTCGGCAAAGCCGTTCTGCGCCGCGCCGATCTATCCCGTTATCTCGATGGACCCGCAATTCGCGCACCCCGGCTCGCGCGAACTTCTGCTGGGCGAGAACCCGACCAAGGCGATGGAAGCAGCCCATTCGCCCGACCGCAACGTCCCCGAAAATGCGCCCCCGCACTGGATCCTCCATGCCGAGGATGACGATGTCGTGCCGGTCAAGAACGCGCTCCTGCTGCGCGCGGCGCTGAAGGCGCGCGGCATTCCGGTCGAGACCCATCTGTTCCAGAACGGCGGCCACGGCTTTGGCTTGCGCAAGGCCATCGGCAAGCCGGTCGGCCACTGGCCCGAACTGTGGCGCGACTGGGCCCAGAGCGTGGGGTTCGCGTGATGAAATCGGGTCGCCGGGACATCTTCCGCGGAGCCGCGCTCCTCTCCCTGACCGGACTGATGGGGGTGCCCGGCGCGTCGGCACTGGCACAGTCGCCCCCTGCCCCAGCCCCGCGCGCCCCCGGCCCGCGCGCCCCCGCACCCCGCGCCACCAACTGGCGCCGCGACGGCGAAGGCAAGCGCATCGCCGATCTGGGCAATGGGCGCTTCCTCAATCCGCTGATCTCGGGTGATCGCCCCGATCCGGCGATCCTGAGGGACGGCGACGATTATTACGTCACCTTCTCCACCTTCGACGCCTATCCGGGCCTGCTGATCTGGCATTCGCGCGATCTGGTGAACTGGCAGCCGCTGAAGCCCGCGCTGCACAGGAACATCGGATCGGTCTGGGCCCCCAGCCTGCACAAGGACAGGGGGAAATATCTCCTCTACATCCCGGTGAAGGCCCAGCCGAGGAACGACATCTTCGTCGCATGGGCCGACAATATCACCGGCCCTTGGAGCGACCCGATCCCGCTCGGCCTGCACGATCATATCGACCCCTGTCACGCCGTCGCCGAAGACGGTTCGCGCTGGCTGTTCCTGTCGGGCGGCGACCGGGTGCGCCTGTCGGACGACAATCTGGCCCTCGCCGGAGAGGTCGAGCATGTCTACGACCCATGGCGCTATCCCGCCGACTGGATCGTCGAGGGTTTCTCGCCCGAAGGCCCCAAGATCCATCATGTCGGCGACTGGTACTACATGATCACCGCAGTCGGCGGCACCGCCGGTCCGCCCACCGGCCACATGGTGATCGCCGCGCGTTCGAAGTCGCTGCACGGCCCGTGGGAGGATCACCCCGGCAATCCCATCGTGCGCACCACCGACATCCGCGAAGCATGGTGGTCGCGCGGCCACGCCTCGCTGGTGCAGGCGCCCGACGACAGCTGGTGGTCGCTCTATCACGGATATGAGAACGGTTTCTGGACGCTGGGCCGCCAGTGCCTGATGGACCCGGTGCGCTTTACCGATGACGGCTGGTTCGAAATGACCGGCGGCGATCTGTCGCAGCCGATCGCCAGTCCCACGGGCGGCGAAGCGCTGCCGCACGGCATGGCGCTGTCCGATGATTTTTCGCAGCCTCTCGCGCTCGGCACCAAGTGGTCGTTCTTCAAACCCGCCGATGACGAGGAAGCGCGCATCCGCGTGGCCGAAAACACGCTGCATCTGAAGGGCAAGGGCGATGCGCCCTCTTCGGGCTCGCCGCTGCTCATCACCGCGGGCGACCGCAGCTACAGGTTCGAATGCGATATCGAGATCGAGCCGGGCGGCCGCGCCGGGCTGATCCTGTTCTACGACGACAGGCTCTATGCCGGGCTCGGTTTCGACGAGGACCGCTTCGTCACCCATCAATACGGGATAGAACGCGCCCGCCCCTTGAACCCGCATGGCCGAAGGATGAGGATGCGGGTCACCAACGATCGCCATATCGTCACCTTCGACACCAGCGGCGACGGCGGCCGGACATGGCTGCGTTTCGACCGGGGGATGGAAGTGTCGGGCTATCATCACAATGTGCGCGGCGATTTCCTGATGCTGCGCCCCGGCCTCTATTCGGCGCGCGGCGGCACCGCGACATTCCGCGACTTCACCTTCCGCGCCTTCGATCCGGACGCTGCATGACCCAACGCTTTTCCCTCTCACGCCGCAGGCTGATCGCGGGCGGCACGGCTTTTGCCGGTCTCGCGCTCACCGGCTGCCAGCCGCGCCTGTCGGGCCTGTTCACCGGGGCCGACACGCATCCTGGCGATTATCCCACCGTGCAGGCGGTCGAATATATGGGCCGGCTGCTGGGCGAACGCACGGGCGGACGGCTGGGCATCAAGGTGTTCGCCGGTTCGCAGCTGGGCAATGAACGCGACACGCTGGAGATTACCAGCTTTGGCGGCATCGACTTCAACCGCGTCAATCTCGCCCCGCTCAATTCGGTCGAGCCGATGACGATCCCGCCCTCGCTGCCCTTCATCTTCAGATCGGTGGCGCATATGCGCCGCGCGCTGGACGGCGACATCGGGGACGAGATCCTGGCCGCGATGGAAAAGCAGGGGCTGATCGGCCTGTGCTTCTACGATTCCGGGGCGCGCAGCGTCTATAACACCCGCCGCGCGATCTTCACGCCGGACGACATGCGCGGGCTGAAACTGCGCGTCCCCTCGTCCGATCTCTATCTCGCCATGGTCAATGCGCTGGGCGCGAACGCCGTCCCCATGCCCTTTGACGAGGTGTACCAGTCGCTCGCGCAGGGCGTGATCGACGGGGCGGAGAACAACTGGCCCAGCTTCGAAAGCGCGCGCCACTACGAAGTGGCCCGCTACATGAGCCTGACGCAGCACCTCTTCACCCCCGAAATCCTGCTGATGTCGAAAATCAGCTGGGACAAGCTTTCGGCCGAAGACCAGCAACTGGTGCGGCAGGCGGCACGCGAATCCGTGCCCTTCATGCGCGACCTGTGGGACGCGCGCGTCGAAAGCAGCCGCGCCAATATCGTCGCCTCGGGCGTCGAGGTGAACGACGTCGACACCGCTCCCTTCGCGCAGCAGATGCGCCCGGTGTGGGACCAGTTCCTCGTCACCCCGCAGCAGCAGGACATCGCCAGCCGCATCGTCGCGCTGGGCGAGCAAATGGCCAAACAGGAGAAGCCGTCGTGAAATTCATCTCCGACTGGCTCGCCCGCCTCGGCGCATTCGGCCTTGTCGTCATGACCGCCGTGGTCGGCTGGCAGGTGTTCGGCCGCTTCATCCTCGATTCCAGCCCATCATGGACCGAGCAGACCGCGCTGCTGCTGATGATCTGGTACGTCCTCTTCGCCGCCGCCGCGGGAGTGCGAGAGGGCTTCCATATCCGCATCGCGTTGCTCGACGATCTGGTGGGCGAACGATCCGTCGCCGTCCTGCACCGCATCATCAATGTGCTGGTCGCGCTCATGGGCCTCGCCATCGCGGTCTATGGCGCGCAATTGCTGTGGGCGGTGCGCGATCACGTGATCCCCTCGCTCGGCCTCAGCCGCTGGGTCGCCTATGCGCCGCTGCCGATCAGCGGCCTGCTGATGGCGATCTTCGCGGTCGAAAACATGGTCCGCCCGCCCAGCGACGACGGGCTGGAAGACAGCCCGATTCCGGGGAGCGCCGACTGATGGAACTGCTCGTCCTTTTCGGGGTGCTCTTCGCCCTGCTCGCCATCGGCGTCCCCGTGGCCTTCGCCTTGTTCGGCGCGGCGCTCGCCTGCTTTGCGGTGATCGACATCCCGCTGGTGGTCGCGGTGCAGCGCATGGCATCGGGCATCAGCGTCTTCACCCTGATGGCGATCCCCTTCTTCATCTTCGCCGGAGACCTGATGTACCGCGCCGGCATCGCCGACCGGCTGGTCAAGGTCGCCGACGCCGCGCTGGGCCGCGTGCGCGGCGGGCTGGGGCTGGTCGACGTGGGGGCCTCGATGATGTTCGGCGCCGTATCGGGCAGCGCCATCGCCAGCGCGTCCGCCATTGGGTCCAGCCTGGTCCCGCTGATGCGCGACAAGGGCTATCCCGGCGATTACGCGGTGAACGTGACGGTGACGGCGGCCATCGTCGGCCTGCTGATCCCGCCTTCGCACAACATGATCATCTATTCCGCCGCATCGGGCATCGGCGTGTCGATCGGCGACTTGTTCGTGGCGGGCATCGTGCCTGGCCTGCTGACCGGCTTCCTGCTGATGCTGGTGGCATGGCTGGTGGCCCGCCGCCGCAATCTGCCGAAGGGCAGCTTCCCCGGCTGGCGCAACTTCGTCGTCGCCGCGATCTACGCGATCCCCGGCCTGATGACCGCGGTCATCATCATGGGCGGCATATTGTCGGGCTATTTCACCGCCACCGAAAGCTCGGCCATCGCGGTGATCTATACCATCGTGATCGGCGTATTCGTCTATCGCAGCCTCGGCTGGGCGGCGTTCTGGGACGCGGCGGGCAAGTCGGTGCGCACCGCGGCCATGGTGCTGTTCATCATCGCGGCGGCCACGGCCTTCGGCTTCGCGCTTGCCCTGCTGGAAGTTCCCGCCGCACTCGCCAGCCTGATCGCGGTCATCACCGACGATCCGTTTCTGACGCTGCTGATCATCAACATCATGCTTCTGCTACTGGGCACCTTCATGGACATGGCGCCGCTGATCGTGATCACCACGCCGATCTTCCTGCCCGTCGCGATGGGCATGGGCGTCGACCCGGTGCATTTCGGCATCATCATGATGCTGAACCTCGGCATCGGACTGGTGACGCCGCCGGTGGGCTCGGTGCTGTTCGTGGGCTCCGCGGTGGGCAAGATCCCGGTGACCACGCTGGTGAAGACGATCTGGCCGTTCTACGGCACGCTGATCTTCGCGCTCGCGCTGATCACCTATATTCCGTGGCTGTCGCTGGGCTTGCTGGGCATGTGGAACTGACGCGTCACGCCCCGGCGGCCTCGACCATCGCGTCCCATTCATCCCACGGGATCTCGCGCCCCGGATAGGCCACGTTGTCAAACGGCCATTCCGCCGCGACCCAGCCCCTGACCCAGTCGTAAAGCGCGGCATCGAAACCGGCGTCATATTCCGCCTTGGTCACCCACAGCATGACCACCGCATCATAGCCCTCGACCGGGCTGGGCCGCACATAGACGCTGCCCCGCTCGCGGCTGCCATCGGGCGTCAGCACGCCATAGGCGAAGGATTCGCGCCCTTCGAACCGCGCCTGCTCCGTGAGCATGTCCTGCATCGCATCTTCGTCGGTCAGCCCCTCGTGCGGCCATCCGGTGCTGCGCGTGAAAGTCTGCTGCAGATGCTCGATAGAGGACATGTAGGCGTCGTAATCCACCTTCACGAGCTCCGGCCCCAGCGGCACCAGCTTGAACCCGTCCCCCTCGGCCAGCACCGGCACGTCGAACCCGGCAGGAACGAAAGCATCCTCCGCCGCAGCGGCACCCGCCTCCTGCGCCAGCACGGCCCCGCCCGCCACCGGCCCGGCGGCCAGCAGCAATCCGGCCAAAGCAATCGCGATCCTCATTCAGCAACCCCCCTCGAAAACGCACGTCCTGGCCGCGTTGCACATCCTATCAAGAGCAGGCCCAGAGTTGTTCGGCCAACAGCCGGATCCACATCCAGAACCGGTAGAAAAAGCTCCTACCGACAACACTGCGAACCGTTGTATTGTGATCGTGGATCGACAATTTGACAACGGGGCGATCATCGATGCGAACATTCAGCAGCTTTCCTCGCCTGCCAGCCGCCTTCGCCGCATTGATGGGCGCATCCTGTCTCGGAATGATCGCCTCGCCCGCCATGAGCTGCATGATGGCGCCCCCGCCATTCGATCCCGCCTTCACTCCGTCGGATGCTATCGTGGTGGCGCAAATCGTGGGGGAAGACGCTGTCAGGAAAGGATGGCCCAGCATCTTTCGTCTAAAGCCTATTCGTCAGGTCTACGGCGCTGGCGCGCCGGATGTCGTAAAGATTGGCGGTGTCCCGCCATGTCCTTCCGACATGGGGCCGGCGTTCAGCACGTCCGACCGTTTGCTCTTGTATCTGCGTCAGGACCAGAGGGGAGGATACTTCCTGCTTGGCTGGCGAATAGCCGGAACTGAATCCGACTTCTCGTCGGTCCTCGAAACCAATCGAGTGGCAGAACGGCGCGAATTGCGCCGAACCCAGTATTATCCGGTCAATCGATCCTGGCGATATGGCCGGACCGTCGCGCTGTCCGCCAACGACCCGAACGCATGGTTACGGGATGACGATTTTCCGCCCGGCTTCTTTGATCCGCCGAACAACGATCGATTGATGGTCGTTGCATTCGACGTGACCAAGGACGGCAACATGGCCAATTGTCTCGTCGCTCAGCCCTCGGGCTTCGCGGATTTCGACGCCAAGGTGTGCGCCCTCATCGAAGAGAGGGCGAAGCTCGTCGCCCCATTGTTTCCGGAGGAGCGCTCCGGCCGCTACACCATTTCACGAGAGCGCAGACCGAGCGAACGATTGCACCGATGATCGATCACTTCGCATCTATCCCGCCACTCACCGCTCAGCCTTCTTCCCGAATCGGCCGAGACCGAGAGCAATCCTGCGGCCGCCCCTCCAATCCACCCGAGCACGCCCCGCCCCACGGACAGGTTTGCGCGGGCTCACGCTTCGATCTATGACGGGTCATGGGTTTTCCAATCTGGTTCGCCGTTATCTGGGCGCTCGTCCTGCTGGTGGGGGGCGGATTGCTGACCACGATCGGCGAATGGTACGAACGCCTCGCCAAACCATCCTGGCAGCCGCCCGACTGGCTGTTCGGCCCGGCATGGACGGTGATCCTCGGGCTTGCCGCATGGGCGTTCGTGCTATGCTGGGATGCGGCGGCGGACAGCGGCGATACGGGCTGGCTGATCGCGCTCTATCTGGTGAACGGCGTGTGCCATTTCCTGTGGTCCCCGCTGTTCTTCAACATCAGAAGACCCGACTGGGCGCTGATAGAGGTGCCCTTTCTGTGGCTGTCGGTGCTGTCGCTGTGCATCGTGCTGCGCGAATGGTCGGTCTTCGCAAGCTGGCTGATCGTGCCCTATCTCGCATGGGTCAGCTTCGCGGCCATACTGAACTGGAAGATCGTCGCGCTGAACGGCCCCTTCACGGGCCGCCGCGCGACCTGAGCCGGGGGGGTACCGCGCAACCACCGCTGACGAACGATTGTGAACGCCGGCGCACCAGATATGATGACCATCATGGACCAAAGCGTTATTGCAGAGCTGGCAGCGGTGGCCTCAGTGCTTGCAGCCACTTTCTTCTTCCCGAAGTGGTTTTCGTTTCGACAACGGGCGATAGCTGGCGCGATCCTGTTTCCTCTTGGGTCGCTAGGCATTTTCATAGGTCTGGCACTGGGCGATCAGCCCATCATGCGGTCTGAAACTTTCGCCAGCTTCTGGGTCGGTGCCTGCGGTTTTGCCCTGATCCTATCCATCACGCTCCTGGTCCCGGTTCTATTCGAGTGGCGCAGGAAAACCCGGCATCCCCGAGCCAGGAAGGAAAAATGGCCGGCTGGTCACTGGAAAGGCTAGCCTCGGCGTTCCGACACCGCCGCCCCACATCTTCCCCGCATCCCCCGCCCCACATCTTCCCCGCATCCCCACTGTCCTACACACCCCCGATCCGCTATCGCCGAACCGCCGCCACCCTCTGGCACCGGCTCTTTGAAACCGTCCGATCTCTCCGCACCCCGCGCGTGTAAACTTTGGGCCGGAACGCCAGCATCTCCGCGGCCTTGCGCAAGGTGACAGCCCTTGTAGGATGTGTCACCTTTGTCACTTTTCAAACGCCTGAAAGGCCGCGCCTAAAGCGTGACGCCGCGCTTCCAGATCGAGATGACGCGCTGGCCGCTGCGCTCGCTGGCGGTCTGGCGGCCACTCGCGATGGCCAGCAATTCCTGCGCGAAATCGGCGTCCACCTCCCCGGCGGGTTCGCTCAACATGCGGCCCGCGTCGAAGTCGATCCAGCCCGCTTTGCTGGCCGCCAGCTTCGAATTGGACGCGATCTTCACCGTGGGCACCGGAAAGCCCAAAGGCGTGCCGCGGCCCGTGGTGAACAGGATCATGGTCGCCCCCGCCGCCGCCAGCGCGGTCGAGGACACGGCATCGTTGCCCGGCGCTTCCAGCAAGGTCATGCCCGCCATGTCCGCCGTGCCGCCATAATCGATCACGTCGACCAGCGGCGCCTTGCCGCCCTTCTGCACCGCGCCCAGCGATTTCTCCTCCAGCGTGGTGATCCCGCCCTCGATATTGCCGGGAGAGGGATTTTCCGAAACCGGCTGCCCCTGCTCAAGGAAATAGCGTTTGAACCGGTTGAGCAGCCCCGTCGCCTTGTCGTGAACCTCGCCCGAGACGCTGCGCGCGAACAGCGATCCTTCCGCGCCGAATATCTCGGGGATTTCGGTCAACACCAGCCGCCCGCCGCTGGCCGCAACCCGGTCGCTGAACCGGCCAAGCAGCGGATTGGCCGTCACGCCCGAAAGCGCGTCCGACCCCCCGCATTTCAGCCCGACCGCCAATGCCGAGGCAGGCGCTTTCACCCGCGTCTCGCCGGACAATTCCCCGACCAGCGCGTCGATCAGCGCATTGGCGCGGTCATATTCGTCGCCCGGATCCTGCGCACGCATCACCCGCAGCTTGGACCGGCTGCGTTCGGGCACACGCTCGATCAGCGCGTCCAGCTGGTTGCTCTCGCACCCAAGGCCGATCAGCACCACCCCGCCCGCATTGGGATTGTCGCACAGCGCCGCCAGAACATCGCGCGTCCCCGACAGATCGTCGCCCAGCTGCGAACAGCCATGCGGATGGCCAAAGCCGACGATCCCGTCGATCTTGCCCGCCGCGATCGCATCGCCGTGGCGCATCTCCGCCTCGCGCGCCAGCATCTCGCACATCGGCGCGACGCAGCCGACCGTCGGGATCAGCCAGATCTCGTTTCGCGTGGCATAGCGGCCATCCTCGCGCCGGTATCCAAGCCAGCTGCCCAGCGGCTCGGCCCCGGTGTCATTTTCAGGCCCCGCGAAATCGCCATAGGCCACCTCGCCCGACAGCGCGGTCTTCAGATTATGCGAATGCACATGATCGCCGGCCGAAATCGGCGCACTGGCCAGCCCGATCTGCTCGCCATAGCGGATCACCGGATCGCCCAGCGCATGATCCCGCAGCGCAATCTTGTGACCCGAACAAATTGCGGTATTCGCCGTGATCGCGGCGCCGTTTGCCTCGACCGCCTCGCCCGCCGCGATATCGCGCAAGGCCACCAGCACGGTATCATCGGCATGGCAGCGCATGGCTGTCGGCATGCGGGTCTGTTCGATCGTGCCTGTTGTTGTCATATCGTTCTTTCGACACCGGTATCTATCGGATTGACCGGTTGATTCTGGTCGGCACCCATTGCATGAGCGCCTTTGACACCGGTTACCAGAACGCAGCGGTCACAGCAATCGGCCGAGTTACAGGAGAGTGAAATGACCCGCCCCCTCAACCTCCATCCCGACCGCCTGCTACCCAGCGACCCCGCCGTCCGCGCCGTCGCCCGCGAACTCTACGCCAGCGTCAAGGATCTGCCGATTGTCAGCCCGCACGGTCACACCGATCCCAGCTGGTTCGCCAGTAACGAAAGCTTCGGCAATGCGACCGAACTGCTGCTGGTGCCCGACCATTACATCTTCCGCATGCTGTATTCGCAGGGCGTGCGGCTCGAAGACCTCGGCATCGCGGGGCACAAGGCGGACCCGCGCAAGGCATGGCGTATTCTGGCCGAGAATTATTACCTGTTCCGCGGCACGCCCTCGCGCATGTGGCTCGACTGGGTGTTTACCGAGGCTTTCGGAATGGAAGTCCAGTTGTCGGGGGAAACGGCGGACCTGTATTACGATACGATCACCGAAAAGCTGGCGACCGAAGATTTCCGGCCACGCGCCCTGTTCGACCGCTATGGCATCGAGGTGATCGCCACCACCGAAGGTCCGCTGGATACGCTGGAACACCATGCGGCGATCAGGGACAGCGACTGGAATGGCCGGGTGGTCACCGCCTATCGCCCCGATCCCGTGGTGGACCCGGAGTTCGAGGGTTTCAGCGCCAATCTCGACCGCTTTTCCGAACTGACCGGAGAGAATTGCCGGACGTGGCAGGGCTACCTCAACGCCCATCGCCAGCGCCGTGAATTCTTCAAGACGATGGGCGCGACCAGCAGCGATCATGGCCATCCGACCGCCGCCACCGCGAACCTGTCGGCTGCCGAGGCCGCGCTGCTGTTCGATCGTGTCAAGGACGGCAAGGCCAGCAAGGACGACGCCGAACTGTTCCGCGCGCAAATGCTGACCGAAATGGCGGCGATGAGCATCGATGACGGGCTGGTCATGCAGATCCACCCCGGCAGCTTCCGCAACCACAACGGCTGGCTGTTCGAGAATTTCGGCCGCGACAAGGGCGCCGACATCCCGACGCGCACAGATTACGTCCATGCGCTCAAGCCGCTGCTCGACCGCTTCGGCAACAGCCGCGACCTTTCGATCATCCTCTTCACGCTGGACGAAAGCGTCTACGCCCGCGAGCTTGCCCCGCTGGCCGGGCATTATCCGGTCCTCAAACTTGGCCCCGCATGGTGGTTCCACGACAGCCCCGAGGGCATGCGCCGCTTCCGCCACAACACGACCGAGACGGCGGGTTTCTACAACACCGTCGGCTTCAACGACGACACGCGCGCCTTCCTGTCGATCCCGGCCCGCCACGATGTCGCTCGCCGTATCGATTGCGGCTTCCTGGCCCAGCTTGTCGCCGAACACCGGATCGAGGACTGGGAAGCGGCAGAACTGGCACAGGACCTGTCGTATAACCTCGTGAAGAAGGCCTACCGGCTGTGAGGCTGTCGCCCGACACACTCGCCTCGCTGCCCGGCGATATCGCGGTCCCCTCCTATGACCGCGAAGCGCAGGCGATCGGCATCGTCCACTTCGGGATCGGTGCGTTCCACCGCGCGCATCAGGCCTGGTATACCGATCTTGCCCTGAATGCGGGCGAACAGGGTTGGGCCATCAGCGGCGTGTCGCTGCGCTCGGCCAGCGTGGCCGAGCAGCTTAACCCGCAGGACGGGCTCTATTCGGTAACGGCGCGCGGCGGAGGCACTTCCGCCACACGCATCGTGGGCGCGGTTCGCGAGGTGCTCTTCGCGCCGCAGGATCCCGAAGCCGTGGTCGCGCGCATCGCTTCGCCCGATTGCCGCATCGTCAGCTTCACCGTGACGGAAAAGGGCTATGCGCGCGCCGGCGACGGATCGCTAGACATCGCGGCGGCCGAACACAGCTTCTACCCGCTGCTTGCCGAGGGACTGGCGCAGCGAAAGGCGGCGGAGCTGCCGGGCATAACCTTGTTGTCCTGCGACAATCTGGCGGAAAACGGGCAGCAACTGACCCGGCTGATGCGCGAATGGCTGGCGGCGAAGGACCCTGCTCTGATCGACTGGTTCGCCGCGCATTGCACCTGCCCGCAGACCATGATCGACCGCATCGTGCCCGCCACCACCGAAGAAGACCGTGCCGCGCTGGAGGACAAGCTTGGCATGCGCGACGAGGGCGCGGTTCTGACCGAGGCGTTCAGCCAATGGGTGATCGAGGATCGTTTCGCCGGCCCCCGACCGAAATGGGAAGACCACGGCGCCCAGCTGGTGGCCGATGTCGCGCCCTACGAAACTGCCAAGCTGCGGATGCTGAACGGCGCGCATTCGATGCTCGCCTATTGCGGGCTGGAGCGTGGCTTCACCTTTGTGCACGAAGCCATCGCCGACCCCCAACTTCAGGCTTTGACCCGACTACTGATGATCGAAGAAGCGGCCCCGACCATCGACGCCGCCCCCGATCAGGATCTTGCCGCCTATGCCGAAAGCCTGATCGAACGCTTCGCCGAACCGGCGGTGCGCCACCGGCTGGCGCAGATCGCGATGGACGGTTCGCAAAAGATCCCGCAGCGCTGGCTCGACACGGTGACATGGCACAATGATCGCGGCCAAGAGTGCCCGGCCATTCGCACCGCTTTCCATGCGTGGATCGCTCATCTCGCCGACGGCGATCTCGTCAACGACCCGCAGGGCGACGAGCTGCGCGAATTGCTTGGGAGCGCCGGGCCAGAGGCTGTCGCACGGCGCATGGCAGACGGCCGTTTCCCGATCGAGGCGATCCTTTAGGCGTGGTCATTTCAAGGGTCTGGCATGGCCCCGGAAAATGGCGCAAATCCGCCATATTAAGGCGGAACAAAGGCAGAAAACGCGCGGCATTAAGGCAATAAAATTAAGGGCCTCGCAAGGCAAATTGCGGTATCGTCAATTCATCATGGACGAGTGAACCGCGAAACCGGACGGGCGCGGGTCTTCAGGCAAAGGTCGGATCCCCGCAAGCGTCCATTTCGCCCCCATCGATGGAGGCGCAAACACGATGGCCAGGCAGGCCCCGCAGCGAAGAAGATCGAGACGCCTCGTGGCGTTTGCAATCGCAGGTGCGGGTCTGGTCGGATTGCTTGGCGGGGCTCTTGGCGGGGCCGCGGGGGCGTACTGGGTGCTGCAAACGATCGGCACGCCCAAGATCACGCCCGCCGCCCGGAACGCCGTGCTGGCCTATGACGACATGCCGGCCGATGGCATGCGGCCGGTCGATATCGCGGGGCTGCGCCGCAACGGTACCCCGCTCAACCCCTGCGTCATTTCCTTTCTGCAAGAGAACGAGGAATTGTTCGGCTCCGCGGATTGGGCGAATGTCCGGTTCCACCCCGAATTCCGCAACGACGACATCATTAACGAGGTCGCCTTTGCGCGCGGAGTGCTTGGTATCACGCGCCAGAACGACGTCTACATCGCCGTTCCCAAAGAGCCGTCAAACCTCAACCAGCTGAACGAACGGTTGTTCTTCCACGAACTGGCCCATGTCGCCCAATATGCAGCCGGCCTCGACATCGGCGATTACGCCACCAGCGCTGCCGCGAGCTATGCCAATGGGGCGCAACCGAAACAGAACTTCTACGAAGAGCAAGTGCGTGACAAGGAGCAGGCGATGCTGGATGCCTGGTATGCCAGCGACCAGCGCCGCGTCTGCCATCCCGATCTGGAAGACGCCTCCCGCCGCGCGGAAAGCGAGCGTCCTGAGGTGCAATATGCATTCTTCGATACGGACAAGGGCGAATATGAAATCGTCAGGCACCGGCTGCATGTCGGCAAGGGCTTTGCGCTGCCCACCCATCCGGCGCCTGCTCCAAAAGCCATCGAGACCGAAGCGGATGCCGGTTGAAACCGCGCGCCCGGCAAATTTTCAGGGCTTGCGAAAATTTCATTAGATAGCGCCTCGAATCTGTCGTAAATCATCGACCAGCACGTGCCGGATTCCAGTCAGGCGGCGGCTTCTATGCCTGTTTTTTCAAGGCGAAGTTTTCGTGCCATCATCCAGATATTCGCAATGACGATCAGCCTTTCGAACGCTCTGCAGTCGGGTCATGCTCCCTTCTGCCGATCGGAACGCTGAACGCTTTCGCGAGGTTTTTTCGAAAGACCACTATCCATGCCCAGCAGGATCAAACCGCTCGACGCCATTTTGGCGACCGCGGAAAAGCATGCCCTTCCCCGCTCTCTCGGCCCCGTACAACTGATGCTGCTGGGCATCGGCGCCATCATTGGCACCGGCATTTTTGTCCTGACCGCCGCCGCTGCGCAAAAGGCGGGGCCCGGCATGATCTGGAGCTTCGTGATCGCTGGCGGCGTCTGCGCAGTCGCGGCGCTCTGCTATTCCGAACTGGCCTCGATGGTGCCGGTTTCGGGATCGGCCTATACCTATTCCTACGCCGTGGTCGGCGAATTGCTGGCCTGGATGGTCGGCTGGGCGCTTATCCTCGAATATGCGGTGGCCGCCGCTGCCGTGTGCGTCGGCTGGTCCGGCTATTTCATGGGCCTGATCGAAAGCGCTACGGGATTTGCCCTGCCCACGGCCCTATCCGCGGGGCCTGCGTGGTCGCTGGCGGGCGTCGACTTCAGCCATGGCCTCATCAACCTTCCCGCGATCGGCGTGGCACTGGCGGTCACGGCCCTGCTGGTGGTCGGCACGAAGGAAAGCGCCACGTTCAACGCGGTGCTGGTCGCGATCAAGATCGCAGCGCTCACGCTTTTTATCGCGCTGACCGTTCCCGCGATGGATAGCGGGAATTTCACGCCCTTCGCACCCAATGGCTGGTTCGGCCCCGAAGGCACGAGCGGGCTGGGCATCGTCGGCGCGGCGGCGTCGATCTTCTTCGCCTACGTGGGCTTCGACGCCGTCTCGACCGCAGCCGAGGAGACCCGCGACCCGCAGCGCAACGTGCCGATCGGCCTGATCGGCAGTCTCGTGGTCTGTACCGCGTTCTACCTCCTCGTCACCATGGGCGCGATCGGCACCATCGGCGCACAGCCCACCTCGCTCGGTGTCCAGCCCGGATCGGCGGAATTCGCCCGCGAATGCGCGGCGCTGGCGGCGCAGGGCGCAGAGCCGCTGGTCTGTTCGGACGAAGCGCTGGCGCATGTTCTGCGTGCGATAAACCAGGGCTGGGCCGGCAATCTGGTCGGGATTGCCGCCAATCTGGCGCTGCCTTCGGTCATTCTTATGATGCTGTACGGTCAGACCCGCATCTTTTTCGTGATGGCGCGTGACGGCCTGCTTCCCGAAAAGCTGGCCACCATCCACCCGCGCTGGAAGACCCCGCATATCGTGACGATCATCACCGGCGTATGCGTCGCCATCGCTGCCGCGCTGCTCCCGGTGGGCCAGCTGGCCGATATCTCGAACTCGGGCACGCTTTTCGCCTTCTTCATGGTGGCGGTTGCGGTGATGATCCTGCGCAAGCGCGATCCGCACCGCAAACGCCCGTTCCGCACGCCGGCGGTATGGGTCGTCGCCCCGGTTGCCGCCGCAGGATGCGTCGCGCTGTTCGTCAACTTGCCGTTCGAAGCGATGCTGGTGCTGCCGGTGTGGGGCGCGATCGGGCTGGCGGTCTATTTCCTGTATGGCCACCGCCACAGCCATGTCGGCCGCGGTTTAATCGAAGTTCACGAGCAGGATCCCGAGGCCCCGCAGCCGCCCATCGTCCATCCCTGATAGCGCCGAAAAATTTTATGGCGACAATGTGGCAATAATATGGACAGTCCGCCACATTCTCGTCTAAAGGATGCGCGTCGGCTCATCGTGAGTCGGCATTCGAGGATTTTGCACATGAAGAAGATTGCTCTCGTTCTCGCTGCCAGCAGCGCTGCTTTCGCGATGACCGCTTGCTCGGAACCCACCGAAGAAGCGACGACCGAAGAAGTTGCGGCTGAAGAAGTTGCTGCTCCCGTCGTTGAAGAGCCCGTCGTCGAGGAAACCGACGTCGTGACCGACGAAGCCGTTGCTCCGGTTGCTGAAGAAGCTGCTACGGACGCTGCCGTCGACGCCACCGTCGAAGCTGCTCCGGCCGAGTAATCGCGCCGCCGGATTTCCGGCAAGGATACGGCCCGCCTCCCACTTGGGAAGCGGGC
The DNA here is from genome assembly GCF_983967925.1 of Croceicoccus sp. Lineage (NCBI taxonomy): Bacteria > Pseudomonadati > Pseudomonadota > Alphaproteobacteria > Sphingomonadales > Erythrobacteraceae > Croceicoccus > Croceicoccus sp. Next base: position 130,444 of record NZ_CFETID010000003.1, read on the forward strand.
CGTTTTCTTTTGGTTGTTACCCTTCGGAAGAAGACGGGGTCGCGGGCGCATTGACCGCATCGCATCGGCCGCTAAACACGTGCCAACCCAAGACCTTAACCCAAAGGATCACGATGACCAGACTGGCCGCGCTGGGCGCTAGCCTATTCGCCCTCACGCTTGCCCTTTCGTCCCAGGCGGCTCTGGCCGTGCAGGACGAATCCACCGAGGTCTCGGCGAATACGCCGCCCGCCGCCTCCGCTTCGGCGCAGGGTAGCGAGCAGAGCGGGCCGAACCGCCGCTTTACCGGCGCAGACCTGTTCGACCTCTCCATCGCCGCCGATCCGCAGATCAGCCCAGACGGCAGGCGCATCGCCTATGTGCGAAAATCAAATGACATCATGACCGACCGGGCGCGCAGTTCGATCTGGCTGATCGATACGGCGACGGGATCGGAAATTCCGATCACCGGCATGATGAACGACGCCTTCTCGCCCCGCTGGTCGCCCGACGGCAAGCGCCTGGCCTTCGTTTCGACCGAGGGCGGCAGCGCCCAGATGTGGGTGCGCTGGATCGACGCGGGGGAGAGCGTGCGCCTGACCGGCCTTCCCTCCAGCCCCGGCAGCATTGCATGGGCACCCGACGGCAATTCCATCGCCTACAGCATGACGGTCGAGGACAGCGGCCTGCAACTGGGCAGCCAGCCCGAGGGCAAGCCCGAAGGCGCGGAATGGGCCGAGCCGCTGGAGATCCACGACCTTGTCACCTATCGCGCCGACGGCGCCGGCTATCTCAAGCCCGGTTTCGAGAAGATCTTTCTGGTCCCTGCCACCGGCGGCGCGCCGCGCCAGCTGACCTTTGGGCCCTATCACGACGGCGGCCCGCTCAGCTGGTCGCGCGATGGCAGCACAATCTACTTCGGCGCCAACCGGAACGCAGACTGGCAGACCGATCCGGTGGAAGGCGACATATGGGCGCTCGACATCGCAAGCGCAGCCCTTACGCAGCTCACCACGCGGGACGGTCCCGACAGCGGACCCGTCGTTTCGCCCGACGGACGCCTGATCGCCTATACCGGTTTCGACGACGCGGGCCGCGCGTATGAGAATGCCGACATGTATGTCATGGACCGCGATGGCGGCAATATCCGCAATCTGACCACAGACTGGGACTACAGCCCGGACGGGCTGCAATGGGACGCCGACGGCCGCGCGGTCTATGCGCAATATGACGTCGCGGGCGAAACCCGCGTCGCGCGCATCTCGCTCGACGGTTCGGTGCGCGATGTGGCCAGCGGCCTGTCCGGCGGCGGCCTCGACCGCCCCTACACGGGCGGCAGCTTCTCGGTCGCGGACAATGACGCCATCGCCTTCACCGGCGGTACGCCGAGCCGTCCGGCGGAGGTTCAATTGGCCAAGGGCGGCGACACGCGCTTCCTGACCGATCTCAACCGCTCCCTGCGCGAAGTGAAGGCGCTGGGCGAAGTGCGCAAGATCACCGCCAGCTCCAGTTTCGACGGGCAGCAGATCGACGGCTGGCTCACCCTCCCCCCCGGATACCGCGAGGGGCAGCGCGTGCCGCTAATCCTGGAAATCCATGGCGGCCCCTTTGCGGCCTATGGCCCGCATTTCGCGACCGACAATCAGCTTTATGCCGCTTCGGGCTATGCCGTGCTGTCGGCCAATCCGCGCGGATCGACCAGCTATGGCGAGGCCTTCGCGAATGGCATCGACAAGGCCTATCCCGGCAATGATTATTTCGACCTGATGAGCATCGTCGACCGCGCGGTCGAATTGGGTGTCGCGGACGAGAATGCGCTGTTCGTCACGGGCGGATCGGGCGGCGGCGCGCTGACCAGCTGGATCGTCGGCAAGACCAACCGGTTCAAGGCGGCGGCCACGCAAAAGCCGGTCATCAACTGGACGACGCAGGCGCTGACATCCGACGGCGCAGCATTCTTCGGGCCGTACTGGATCGGTGCGCAGCCGTGGGAAGATCCCGAGGCGTTCTGGAAGGTCTCACCGCTCTCGCTGGTCGGCAATGTCGAAACGCCGACGCTGGTCGTGGTGGGAAGCGAGGATTACCGCACCCCCGTCAGCGAGTCCGAGCAATATTACACCGCGCTGCGCCTGCGCGGCGTGCCGACCGCGCTGGTCAAGGTGCCGGGTGCCAGCCATGGCGGCATCGCGGCCCGCCCCTCGCAAAGCGCGGCCAAGGCGGCGGCGATCCTGGCATGGTTCGACAAGTACCGGACCGGCTGGACCCCGCCCGCAGCTGCGGCGACGGCACCGGCCGCGAACTAGGCCGGTTGCGGCCCGGCGTCCTTGTCCCCGGACGGGGCGCCGGGCCGGAAGCCTTCGGGAATGGTGCGAAAGTGCAGGTCGCGCTGGGGGAAGGGAATCTCGATATTCTCTTCGGCAAAGCGGCGCGCGATTTCGAAATTGATCGCCGATGACGTGGGCGCGCCGTCGGTCGCCTGATGCACGAAGGCGAGGATCTTCACATTGATCGAACTGTCGCCAAAGCCGTCCATCGCCACGGCGGGTTCGGGATCGCTCAGCACATCCTCGTTCGAATGGGCGATCTCGAGCAGGATCTGGCGCACCCGCTCCAGATCCGTGCCATAGGCGACACCCACCGGCACGACGATGCGCGCCGGACCGGTGCTGAAGCTGCGGTTGATCACGACGCCGGTAATCAGTTCCGAATTGGGCACGATGATCTGATGGCGATCGAATGTCTCGATATGGGTGGAGCGGACCGCGATCTTGCGCACGATGCCGGAATGCTCGCCGACCTGGATCCAGTCACCCACCTTCACCGGCCTTTCGATCAGCAGGATGATCCCGCTGGTGAAATTCTCCACCACCGACTGTAGGCCAAAGCCCAGACCGACCGACAGCGCACCCGCCACGAAAGCAAGGCTCGACAGGTCGAGGCCGGTGGTGGCGATGGCGATCAGCGCGGCGAGGAATATGCCGATATAGCCGATGAAGGTCAGTATGGCGGCCTGTGCACCGGCCTCCATCCCGAACTCCGGCATGACCGATATTTTCAGGAACCGCTGCAGCCAGCGCGTCACGAAATAGCCGATGAAGAACACCGCCGCGAATGTCGCCACATCGCCTAGCGAAAGGCGCACCTCGCCAAAGGACACGCCTTCGCGCAGGAGGATGATGCCGTCGGTAATCTCGTTCGCGTCATATCCCCATATGATCGCCAGCAGGATCACCACCACGATCGTCTCGATCAGCCCCGTCAGCAAAGGCAGCAGATGCAGCCCCCGCCGGTAGCGCGAAAGCGACCCCGTCGCGATCGCGCTGATGACCAGCACGAACGAGCGGTGGAGATAGACCGCGATACCGATCAGCGAGAGCGAGAGCAGGCTGGCCGAGAAGAAGAACCGCGAGAGCAGTTCGTACCCCACAAGCACCGCGCCGATCGATATGATCGCGAACAGCTTGAGCAGCCGGGCGATCGGCGTCGAGAAGTCGATGCCTTTTTCCGCTCCGCTGGCGACCGCTTCGCTCCTGACGTGGTCCTCATAATAACGCCGTCCCTCGCGCAGGTAGTTCGCGAGACGCCACAGGAGCCAGGCCCCCAATATGACCATGACCGCCGACGCAAGACGAGCGAAATTGCTGCCAATCTGGCCGCCCTCTTCCAAGGAGCCGATGATTTGCTCGACGCCCAGAATGCCGGCCATGACGCGGATGGCATTGAGGGCATGTTGGGCACGGGCCGGCGGCAGGGTCACCAATCGCAGTTCGGGGAACGGCGAATTCAGTACGCCGCGTCCTATCCAATGCGCCACGGCCACAAATACGGCTGACGCCAGGACCGCCGCGACCAGACTGCCCAATGTTTCGATCGGTACGATGGGTAGAAGAAAGATCATCAGGGCGATGACACTGGCCAGCAGGGCAATGGCAAAAAACAGGCCCGCCGCCGCGTCGGCTACGACGGAAACGACGAGACGGCGAGCAATCGAGTTTTCGCCCATGTGCCACGCGGCCAGCTTCTGATTGATCTTTCGCCATGCGAAAAAACCGGCGAATGGGCCCACAATCAGCAGAAGCACGGCCACCGCCGCCGCACCCGCGATCTCTCCTGCATCATATTTTTCAAAGCTGGTGGCCATATGGGCCCTTGCCACCGTCATCGCATTGCCCAGTTCACCGGCGCTGCGAACCCAAAGCCTTGGATCGAGCGGAGAGAGGCCGCGCTGGGTGATGCGCTGCTGCTTGATCGCGGCGGAGCGGCTATCCAGTTCCGCGACCAGAACCGACGCCCGTGCTCCAGCCTCTCGCAGCCTCAGCGCCGGGGCGGAGACTGCGCCGAGCTGCTCTTTCAACGCCTCGCGCCGCGCGGTCACGGTTTCGGGCTCGCTTTCTCCCTCCGCCGGTACCGGACCAAGGGCGTCGATCTGTGCTTCCAGAATACGCGAGGCGGTCGATCCCTCTTCGGCGAGGCGCGCGGCAAGATCGCGGTCCGCAGCCAGCGCCTGCCGCAGTTCGTTGATCTGCGACTGCGCCGTGGCTGACAGATCGGTTGCCGGTGTTTGCAGCAGCGCGCGGGCTTTCCGGGCATTCGCCTCGAACCGGTCGAACAGGGCCCGCGTCCGCTCGCTTTCGCGGGGCTGCACGGCCTGTGTCGGCGCTGGCTCCGTCGTCGCGGCCGGCGCCGCCTTTGCGGATCCCGTCGGAATGGCAAGCGCCAGCAGCGCCGCCGCGAGCATCGACATGGCGAACGCCAGGCGGATCACACAAGCGAAAGCCCGATTATGACTGCGATTTCTGGCCGTTGCGGACATCTGCGGGTTACTGGCCGCGAAATCGGCGGGTTTCAACCCTGCGTGCCTGATCGAAAAGAAAGTCACCGGGCTGTTCCCACTCGCCGAATCGCGGGAATTCGGTTATGAAGATGACGGGTTCGGGAACGTTGATGGGGGTCTTTATGTCCACCAATGCCACGCACACATCCGGGCAGGTCGAACCTTTCCCGAAAGCCGCGAACGACCGCTCGCTCAGCGAGCAGCTGGAGCAGCTGCGCAACATGCTTCACAATGAATTTCCCGATGCGGAAGGGATATCGCTCAGCTTCGACGGGCAGTTGAAGGCCCATATCGATATCCGCAAGGGCGAGCAGTTGCTGTTCGTCGAAACACGGCTGGCCGGACTGGCCGGCGGGATCTTCAGCCAGATCCACCGCGGACCCGCGCCGCATCACCCCTTTCTGCATCGCATCAGCGCGACGATCGCCCGATAGGCTCTCGCCGGGGCGGGCGATGGGTCAATCGTTCGCGGCCAGCAGCGTCATGTTCTTCCCGCTGTTGTGCGCGCCGACGCTGGCAGAGGTGACCAGCACCGTCGTTCCCTCGACCATTCTTTCACGCAGCATATCGCGAAATCCGTCTGGCAGGCGCAGCCGGTCCAGCGCGGAAGTATCGAGTTCACGGCCCGCCTCGTCCTCGTGACCCGGCACCCCGATCAGCGTCCAGTGACGCGTTCCGTCGGCATCCTTGTGCAGCGTGGCCACATGGGTCCCGGCAAAACCGTCGATAAGCGCGCGCGCGCGGCCCACTTCCTGTCCGTTTCGCATCACGACGACCCGCTGGTCGCTGGTAGAAATGATGATCGACATCGGACCCGCATCGGGAACGGTATGATCCCATTCCCATTGCTCTTCCGCCGCCAGCGGGTGATGCCGCGCCGCATTGCCAATCTCGTCGATCGGCGCAAGCACGCCGCCCGCCGCCTGCCGCACCGGATCGCCCGCCCTTCCCGTCACGACGACGGTGCCGCCCATGCTGGTGATCTGGAACAGCTCCTTGGCGAAATTATAGGGCAGATGCACGCAGCCATGGCTTTCGGGATAGCCGGGCAAGCCGCCTGCATGCAGCGCCACCCCGTCCCAGGTAAGCCTCTCCTGATAGGGCATGGGCGCGTTGTTATAGGTGCTCGACCGGTGATCCGCATCCTTCTGCAGGATCTGGAACACGCCCGTCGGGGTTTCATGTCCAGGCTTTCCGGTCGATACGGTGGACACGCCGATGGCCACCCCGTTTCGGTACACGGTCGCCAATTGCGCCGTCAGGTCGACAAGCACCGTCACCGGGCCGTCGGCGGCGATCTCGGGCGCCCAGACCCAGTCGCCCGGTTGCAAATTGGCGGCGGCTTCGGCCAGTTCGATCTGCGAGGACGTCTTCGCGCCCTGCATCGCCCCCGCAGCCGGAGCGAACGCGATGGCCAAGGCCGCGATTCCGATGGCGACCGATCGGGTTTGCGTAGTCGTAAAGCGCATGACCTGCCAATTCCCTCTTGGCTGAACCTTGACGGCGACAAATAACGCATGTCCTGGCGTTCCATCCAGTTTGCGCGCCGAACCTATCAGACAATCGGTGAATTTCGAACGATTATCGGCCGCATCAATCACCTCGAATAGCCGCGCCGTCTCTCCCTTGGTTTCGAGCGGTGAGTTCTTGCGGCTGCGTCATGAAGTAGACACGATCGGGTCGTATATTCGCGTCGATCATCAAAGCCACTTTCGCGAATCATGCAAGACGTGTAACTTACAGCTATGTCAGCAAATCCCTTCTCCATGCCGATCACGGTCGACCCCTCGGATATCGATTTCATGGGGCACGTGAACAATTCGCGCTATCTGGGGTGGGTGCAGGATGTCGTGCTGTCGCACTGGCGCGCGCATGCGCCGGCCGATGCGGTCGCCAGCCGCCTGTGGGTCGCGCTCAAGCATGAGATTACCTATCGCAGGCCCGCTTTCCTCGGTGATGAGGTTACGGCGCATACCGTACTGGAAAAGGTCCGCGGTGCGCGGGCCTATTACAGCACGATCATCGAACGCACCCGCGACAAGGGTGCCGAAATTCTCGCGGAGATCGAATCCAGCTGGTGCTGCGTCGATGCCGAAAGCCTGCGCCCCGCCCGCATCACCGAACAGCTGCAACAGATGTTCAACGCGAACGTGGCCAGCAATCAGCCTGGCTGATCGGACAGCTGCTCGCGGGTCAGCTGGACAAAGACGTCTTCCAGATCAGGCTCACGTGTGGTGACATCCACGATGGCGCAGCCCTGCTGCTGGACAAGCGACAGAACCTCGCCCGCGGTCAGCTGATCCTTGTCGAAGGTAATCGCGACGCTGTTCTCGTCCGTCAGTTCGGACTTGATGAAGGCGGGATGGGTCAGCGCCTTGTCGATCGGCTGGTCGATGGTAACCTCCACCACCTTTTCGCGCGCCATCTCGACCAGTTCGCGCGTGGGCTTGTCCGCGATCAGGCGGCCATGGTTGATGATGGCGATGCGGTCGCACAACTCCTCGGCCTCTTCGAGGTAGTGGGTGGTCAGCACCACCGTCACGCCCTGCTTGTTGAGGTCGAGTACCAGCTCCCACAGCTGGCGCCTGAGATCGACGTCGACACCCGCCGTCGGCTCGTCTAGCACCAGGATCGGCGGCGAATGCACCATCGCCTTGGCGACCAGCAACCGCCGCTTCATCCCGCCCGACAGCGAGCGGGCATAGGCATGGGCCTTGTCCTCAAGCCGCACCGCTTTCAGCAATTCCTCGCTGCGGCGCTTCGATTTCGGCACGCCGTAATAGCCCGCCATCACGTCCAGCACCTCGATCGGCGAGAAGAACGGATCGAACACGATCTCCTGCGGGACGATGCCGATGCTGGCCTTGGCGTTGCGGCGGTCCTTGTCGATGTCGAAGCCCCAGATCGACACCTCGCCCTCGGTCTTGGACACCAGCCCGGCAAGAATATTGATCATCGTCGACTTGCCCGCACCATTGGGCCCCAGCAATCCATAGATCATGCCGCGCGGCACATCGAAGCTGACATCCGTCAGCGCCTGCTTGGGCACCGTGCCCTTGCCGGTCGGCGCATAGGTCTTGGATAGGTTGCGGATCGAGATGGCGGATTGGGCAAGCGGGTTCATGGCAAAGCCATGTGGGGCAGCAGGCCGCGCCCGTAAAGGGTGCAGAGCAGACAGGGGCACGTTTTCGTCTGGAAATCCGGCAGGGCCGCTGATAATCGCAGTCGCATGACCGACACGCCCGAAACCGTCTATACCGATTCCACCCGCGTCAGCTGCGACGGGGCCAGCGATATTCGCCAGGGCTTCGGCTATCGTCCCTCGGCGCTGGGCCATCCGCGCGTCTGGCTTGAAATTGACGAGAAGGGCTATGTCGATTGCGGCTATTGCGATCGGCGTTTCGTGCTGAACAGCGGGCCGAACGATGCCCGCGCGCATGACGTCACCGGCGTCGATCCGGCGCTGGGTGCCGCACGCGAAGAGCGGATCTAGGCCCCCGCGCACGCCGCGCTGTCAAAACCGCGCGGCACTGCCTATATCGGGCGGATGACTATTCCGACCGATCCACGCTCGCTCCTCTATCGCCCCGACCAGCTCGATCCCGAGACTGCGCAGATCCTCGCGCGCGAAACGCTGTCCCGCTGCGACGACGGCGAGCTGTTCCTGCAGTTCACGGCGAGCGAAAGCTTTTCCTTCGACGACGGACGGCTGCGCACCGCCGATTATTCGCGCGAGGCGGGGTTCGGCCTGCGCGGCATATCGGGCGAGACCACCGGCTTTGCCCATGCGAACGAGATAAGCGCCTCCGCGATCCGCCGCGCGGGCGAGACGCTCTCGCTGCTCGACACCACAAGCCGGCCGCTCGCCGCGCCGCCGATCGCCACCAACCGCCACCTCTATACCGACGCCAGCCCGCTCGATGGGGTGGACTTCGCGAAGAAGGTGGCGCTGCTCGAAAAGATCGATGCCGCCGCCCGCGCCCGCGATCCGCGGGTCCGGCAGGTTACCGCGACGCTGGCCGGATCGTGGTCCGTTGTCGAGATCGTGCGCCCCGATGGCTTTGTCGCCACCGATGTGCGCCCGCTGGTCCGGCTGAACGTCGCTATCGTCGCGGAATCGAACGGACGGCGCGAAACCGGCTCGTTCGGCATGGGCGGCCGCCAGCTTTACGACGAGGTGATGGACGAGGCGAGCTGGAACCGCGCCATCGACGAAGCCTTGCGGCAGGCGTTGACCAATCTGGAAAGCATCCCCGCCCCCGCGGGCGTCTGCCCCGTGCTGCTCGGCCCCGGCTGGTGCGGCGTGCTGCTGCACGAGGCGGTCGGCCACGGACTTGAGGGCGACTTCAACCGCAAGGGCACCAGCGCATTCTCGGGCCGCATCGGCGAGCGTGTTGCCGCGCCCGGCGTCACCGTGGTCGATGACGGAACGATGGTGAACCGCCGCGGATCGCTCACTATCGATGACGAAGGCACGCCCACGCGTGAGAACGTGCTGATCGAGGATGGCATATTGAAAGGCTATATCCACGACCGGCTGAATGCCCGCCTGATGGGTGTGGAGCCGACCGGCAATGGCCGCCGGCAGTCCTATGCCCACGCCCCGATGCCGCGCATGACCAACACGTTCATGCGCAGCGGCAAGGACGATCCCGCCGAACTGCTGTCGCGCATGAAGGACGGCATCTATGCCACCAGCTTCGGCGGCGGGCAGGTCGACATCGTCTCCGGCAAGTTCGTCTTCAGCTGTACCGAGGCCTACAAGGTCGAAAACGGCAAGGTGGTCGCCCCGATCAAGGGCGCGACGTTGATAGGCGACGGGCCGACTGCGCTGACCAAGGTGATCGGTATCGGCAACGACATGGCGCTGGACGAAGGGATCGGCACCTGCGGCAAGGGCGGGCAGAGCGTGCCCGCCGGCGTCGGCCAGCCCAGCCTGCTGATCGAGGGTTTGACGGTCGGAGGAACGGGCGGCGGCGCAGCCTGATGTTGGCGCCCCGTCCGTGGGCGGCGGAAATCCTGCATGTCTGGTTCCACCTGCTCGGTCCCGATGATTGGTTTCGCGGCGGCGACGATGTCGATGCATTGCTGGAACGGCGTTTCGCGCGCGAATGGCACATGCTGCATCGCCGCCCGGCGCGCGAGTTCCTGACAGACCCGCTGACCGCGCAGGCCGCCGTCCTGCTGTTCGACCAGGTGCCGCGCAATCTGTTCCGCGACGACCCGCGCGCTTTCGCCAGCGATCCGCTTGCGCGCGCGATCGCCAAGGGTGCACTCGATCGCGGCTGGGACGAAGGGCTCGGCCAGGATGCCCGCCAGTTCTTCGCCATGCCACTGATGCACAGCGAGGATAATGCCGACCAGCGCCGCTCGCTGCGTTACTTCGCCACGCTTGGCGATTCGTTCGTGCTGTCCTTCGCACGGTCCCATTACCGGATGATCGCCCGCTTCGGCCGCTTCCCGCATCGCAACGATGTATTGGGCAGGCGCTCTACCGACCGTGAAGAGGCGGCAATCAAAGCTGGAAATGCATGGTGACCGGCATAATATACGGTCAGTAATGGTTCACGTGGCCGTCGCTATGACTTCGGCAAGGAGAATCGATATGACCGCCAGAACAAGACTATCCGCCATCATGTTGGGCGCTGTCGCACCTCTTGTCGCGCTCGCCCCCATGACTGCAATGGCACAGGACGATGAAACGCCTGCGGAATTGAGCAAGGGCGAGAAGCGTCTTGCCAAGGCGCTTGAAGGGCGGGTCGCTGGAACGCCGGAAAACTGCATCCTGCTCAGCCGGGTGAGCAGTTCCACCGTCTATGACGACACGGCCATCGTATACAAGGTCGGCAGCACGCTCTATGTCAACCGGCCCGAAAGCGGCGCGAACTATCTCGACAGCCGCGACGTCATGGTCGTGCGGACCAGCATCAACCGTCTGTGCGACGTCGATACGGTGCAGATGCGCGACCAGACCGGTTTCATGAGCGGAATCGTGTTTCTGGGCGAGTTCGTTCCCTATACCAAGCCCGAAAAGGAAGGCTAATCGTCCGTCTGGCGCGCAGCCTTCTTGCGGCGCGCGTTCAGATATCCGGCGACCAGCACCGGTGACATCAACAGCGGGTGCCGTTCGCGGAAGGGCGTAAGCGGCACCACGACGCCGCTATGCCGCTCGACCTTCCATGCGAGATAGCGCGCACCGCCTTCGAAGGTCGTGCCCGCCCGCAACAGGCGCACGATATTGAGCGGCTTGCCCATGCGCCGCCGACTGTTCCATCGCCGTAAAAGCGCGTCGCGCTCCAGCTCCATCAGGTGGGGACGCAGCACACCGTCGTCCCGATCGAAAGCGATACCGGCCGCCTTCCACGCGGCGGGCAGCAGACCATCGAAATGGCCCGCCCCGAATTCCAGTATCTGCTGCTCCCGGCCCGGCTTCTCGACACGCAGCTCTGCGCGATAGGTCGCGCGAAACAGCGCCTGCCAGTAATCGCGCTCCCGCCCGGTTTCAGGCCCTAGCGCGGCGGCAAAGCGCGCCGCCGTCATGCAGGCTGCTTCTATCGCCGCCGCCACCTGTCCGGCAGCCATGTCGTCCGCCGTCCAGGCCAGTGCGCAAGGCTGCACGAAACGCGCCCAGATCGTGGTGTCGGCGTGACGCCCCTCGGCCGCATGCATGAACGTGGAGAGCCGCATCACGGCAACCTTTGCCCGCAGCGTCTCGTCGTCATGCTCGCGCTCAAAATAGGCGACGCGGGGCCATAGACCCCGTTCTCGCGGACCATCGGTCAGGACGTAGAAATCGAGTACGCCTTCCAACGATCCGCTGCGCAGGTTCGAGCCATAGAACAGCACCGCACGCGCATCGTGCTGCGTGCCCAATTGCTGTGCAAAATCGCGGATTTCATCGCGAACGGGAGCCGAAAGCCCCTTTGAAACGCGGCCTTCAAGCGCCGCGCCGTCAGGCTGTTCCATCACGGCGTGACGAAGGCGATCGGCGCACCCTCGCGCAGGATGTAACGGCCACCGGGGAACACTTCGCCATCGAGCACGAAGCCGTCCTCCACATCGAGATCGAGCCGTTTTGCGTCGAGGCGGAAGATGCCCTTGCGCGCCAGCTTTGCATCGTTGCCGCCGCGGATCGTGCGCCAGAAATTGACGATGAAATTAGGTATCGGCGCTTCGGTGGCGAGCAGTTTCATGCCCGCCCGTTCCTGCCCGAAAGGACGCACGCCCAGCGGCAGGCGGTGCATGGTGGACACCAGCATGATGAGCCGGTTGCGCTCACCCTCGACCTCCATGCCCGGCTGCGAGGCGTCGGTTCCAGGGGCCTTGATGCTGATCCGCTTGCCTTCGCGCCAGCCCGAACCGCCAAGACCGAAAGCGACATTCGCGATCGAACCGAGCATGGACAATGCGACGGCGACGTTGTTGAACGCGCCGAAACGGTGTGTGGTCTGCGCAAGATCGGTGGCGCTGACGAAAATGCCGGCACCGAACAGAAAGCCGCGAACCGGCGGATCGCTTTCGCCCGGTCTCGTGATCTCGATCGCAGGTCGCGTGGTATAGCGGTCGGCATGCCATGCATCGATAACATCCGCGACGCCCGCATCGGCGTCGATACCCAGATCTATCGCCAGCGCATTGGTCTTGCCCTTGGGCAGAACGGCAATCGCGGGCGCGCCATGAGTCCACAGCTCGCCGCCGCATGTCAGCACGTCGCGAACGGTGCCGTCGCCGCCCGCCACGACGATCAGTTCCACGCCGCGGGCCTTGAAATCGACCAGCGTCCTGCGCAAATCCGCCCGGGTACGCGGCGTAAGGACATCGACGCCCGAGGGTACGTCGAGACCCTTGGTTTTCACGCCATGGCTGCGGGGATTGCAGATGACCGCGATACGCGACGCATCCTTTGGAGTGCGGCCGACGCGGTCGACGAAGGCAGGCGACGCGACGGGCGTGCGCTGCTCGTCCGCGGTCCCGTCAAGTGCGAGCCGGGCCAGGCTCCCGTTGTCGTAGATCGTGCCGTCCATGAATATGCCTTTACCTTGTTAAGGTAGGGTGGCGACAGGAAAAATGAAGTTTTCATGGCAAAAATTCGAAGATTGCCACGGTTTTGTCGATTTTTTCCATCGCCTTCGCGGCCGTGCTTTCACAGTCTACTACCGCTATTCGAACAGGATTGTGACGCCCGTAATGGCGCCCGTCTGAACCCGAAAGGAACGATGTGAGACAATCGACCACCACGCTCGAGGTTTCGACAACCTGTCGCAGCCTGATCGAAATCACGCGCGAGGTCGTCCGCTGGGCCGCCGATCAACAGATCGATACGGGAATGCTCACCGTGTTCTGCCGCCACACCTCGGCCTCGCTGCTGATTCAGGAAAATGCGGCACGCGAGGTGCGCAGCGACATTCTCGACTGGCTGGACCGCGTCGCGCCAGAGGACGGCGGATGGGCGCATGACGATGAGGGGCCCGACGACATGCCCGCCCATCTCAAGGCGATCCTGACGGGGGTGAGCCTTTCCATTCCGGTCGTGAACGGCCATTTGGCGCTCGGCACCTGGCAGGGCATCTATCTTGCCGAGCATCGCGCAAGGCCGCATCGCAGGCAGGTCGTGCTTCACCTGATCGGCGAATGACGGCTTTTTTGCCTGTCCCCGGAAACGGCGCAACGTCCACGCGTTGCAAGGGCATCGCCTCCTTCATTGAAAGTTCCCCCAGATGACCATCTCGATCGAAGCGCATGTTGCGTTTCACTTCGACCACCCCACAGACTTCCTCCTCCAGATGGAAGCTGCCGCGATTCCCGAGCAGATCCTGACCGGCCCCGGCCTTACCATCAGCGAGAGCGAGCACACCGCACGCGTGCCCGGCGAGGAAATGATCGGCGAACGCATCTGGCTGCGCTGCCAGGGCGATTTCACCGCCGACTATGCCATCACCGCGCAGATCGATCGCACCATTGCCGACATCTCGACGCTGAACGCGCTGCCGCCGCACAAGCTGCCGGGGGAGACCGTGTCCTATCTGTTCGATTCCCGCTTTTGCGCCGCGGACCGGTTCCAGCCCTTTGTCGAGGCGGAGTTCGGCGGCACATCGGGCGGCGCGCGCATGCAGGCGATCCACGACTGGGTGGCCGAGCATTTCGCCTATGCGCCGGGCAGCAGCGACGCGACCACCACCGCCATCGACAGCTTTGTCGAGCGGCGCGGCGTGTGCCGCGATTTCGCGCATGTCGTCGTCGCGCTCGCGCGCGCTTCGTCCATCCCGGCGCGTTTCGTCAGCTGCTACGCGCCCGATGTCCAGCCACAGGACTTCCACGCCGTGGCCGAGGTGTTCCTTGCCGATCCGGGCGGCGAGGATGCGAATATCGGCAGCTGGCACCTGATCGACGCGACCGGCATGGCAACGCCTGCGGATATCGTGAAGATCGGCCTTGGCCGCGACGCCGCGGATGTCAGCTTTCTCACCTGCTATGGCATGGCCGCGCTTCAGGCCAAAAACATCAGCGTCACTCGGGGCTAACGAAAGATAATGTCACCGCCGGTCTGCGCGCCGGAAGGATCGGCGGTTGACAGCATCGCACTCGCGATTATTGCCGCGAAAAGTGCAGCCGCACGCCAGCCCCGTATCATCGCCGCCCTGCAGGAGCCTGTCCGCCATGAATTTCACCGCGAACAAGTTGCTGCTGTTCGGCGCCACCGGCGATTTGTCGCAGCGGATGCTGCTGCCCTCGCTGTGCGCATTGCATTCGGAAAAGCTGCTGCCCGAGGGCATGCAGATCATCTGCACCGCGCGGACCGAATATACCGACGACGAATTCCGCCAGTTCGCGCGCGAGGCGCTGGCCAAGTTCCTGCCCAAGGGCCGCGATCTCGAGATCGAGCCGTTCCTGCAATGCCTCAGCTATCAGGACCTCGACGCCTCGACGCCCGAAGGTTTCGATGCGCTGGCCCAGAAGGTCGGCCCAATCGGAGGCGGTGAGAAAGAAGGCCTGTCGATCTTCCTGTCGACCGCGCCCTTCCTGTTCGAGCCGACCATCAAGGGCCTGTCCGCCAATGGCCTCGCCACCGGCAACGTCCGCATCGGCCTTGAAAAGCCGCTGGGCACCGACCTCGGCACCAGTCAGGAAATCAACGACGCGGTCGCCTCGGCCTTTCCGGAAAACCGGATTTTCCGCATCGATCATTATCTGGGCAAGGAAACCGTCCAGAACCTGATGGCGCTGCGTTTTGCCAACATCATGTTCGAACCTCTGTGGAATGCGGCGCATATCGATCACGTGCAGATCTCGGTCGCCGAAACGGTCGGGCTGGAATCGCGTGTCGGCTATTACGATGGCAGCGGGGCGCTGCGCGACATGGTGCAGAACCATATGCTGCAATTGCTGGCGCTCGTCGCGATGGAGCCGCCGACCAGCTTCGACGCCACCGCGATCCGCGACGAAAAGGTCAAGGTCCTGCGCGCCCTGCGCCCCGCCCTTGCGGGCGAGACAGTGACCGGCCAGTACCGCGCCGGCGCCATCAAGGGCGAGGCCGTGCCCGGCTATGACCAGGAACTCGGCAAGGATTCGGACACCGAGACCTTCGTCGCGATCAAGGCGCATGTCGACAACTGGCGCTGGAAGGGCGTGCCGTTCTATCTGCGCACCGGCAAGCGCCTGCCGATCCGCATGACCGAGATCGTCGTCCAGTTCCGCTGCATCCCCTATTCGATCTTCGAGGGCCGCGGCGCAAAGACGGTGCCCAACCAGCTCGTTATCGGGATCCAGCCGCGCGAGAACATCCGCCTGTCGCTGATGAGCAAGGTGCCGGGGCTGGACCGCGAAGGCATTCGACTGCGCGCCACGCCACTCGACATCGCGATGCCCGATGCGTTCGCCGGTCCGCAGCGGCGCATCGCATACGAACGTCTGCTGCTCGATCTGGTGGAAGGCGACCAGACCCTGTTCGTGCGCCGCGACGAGGTTGAGGCGCAGTGGGAATGGATCGACGGCATACGCGCCAGCTGGACCGAAAATGACACCAAGCCCAAGACCTACACTGCCGGAAGCTGGGGCCCGACCGCCGCCATCGCGCTGACCGAGCGCGACGGGGTCACCTGGCACGAAGGTTAGCGCCAAGAAATCCGGTTCAACCGGCGCGAATACGAATGCGCGGCACGGGCTGCCCGGCTGCATCGGTTGAAGGAAACGCCGCCGGGGCGCAGACTGACCGAACCGCAGCGAATTTCTGCACGACGATCACAGTCCTGCTATGCTGCAATGCAATATGAAAGGGCCGATTCCCTCCCCTTCGGCCCCTGACGATCCAAGGAAGGCTCCATGGCCACTTTAAACGACCAGTTCGCCCGCGTAACCCAGCGGATCATCGACAACAGCCGCGACAGCCGCCGCCGCTATCTCGAACTGATGGAGCGCGAGGCGCAGCGGCAACCCAATCGCACGCAGCTTGCCTGCTCCAACCTTGCGCATGCGATGGCGGCCAGCGGCAATGACAAGGGTTCGATCGCGGGCGGATCGTCGCCCAATCTCGCGATCGTGACCGCCTATAACGACATGCTGTCGGCGCATCAGCCCTATGGCCGATATCCCGAGATGATGAAGCTGTACGCCCGCGAAGTCGGCGCAACGGCGCAAGTCGCGGGTGGCACGCCCGCCATGTGCGACGGGGTCACGCAGGGGCAGGACGGGATGGAACTGTCTCTGTTCAGCCGCGACACGATCGCATTGGCGACCGCGGTCGCGCTCAGCCACGAAACCTATGACGGGATGGCGCTGCTGGGCATTTGCGACAAGATCGTCCCCGGCCTGCTGATCGGCGCGCTGCGCTTTGGCCATCTGCCCTGCATATTGATCCCGTCGGGCCCGATGCCGACCGGTATCTCGAACAAGCAGAAGCAGCAGACCCGCCAGCTTTACGCCGAGGGCAAGGTCGGGCGCGAGGAATTGCTGGCAAGCGAAAGCGCGTCCTATCACTCGGCGGGCACCTGCACCTTCTATGGCACCGCCAATTCCAACCAGATGATGATGGAGATGATGGGCCTCCACATGCCCGGGGCCGCCTTCATCCCGCCCAACACGCCGCTGCGCACGCAGCTGACCCGCGCGGCGACGCATCAGCTGGCGAAAATCTCGTTGAGAGGTGAAGATCCCCGTCCGCTGGCCCGATGCGTGGACGAAAAGGCCATCGTCAATGCGATCGCAGGTTTGCTGGCGACCGGCGGCTCGACCAATCACGTCATCCATCTGCCCGCCATCGCGCGTTCGGCGGGCATCGTGATCGACTGGCAGGACATCGACGAATTGTCGCAGGTCGTGCCGCTGATCGCGCGCGTCTATCCCAACGGTTCGGGCGATGTGAACGCGTTCCACGCGGCGGGGGGCATGGGCTATGTCATTCGCGAATTGCTGGACGCGGGCCTCGCGCATGAGGATATCGCCACCGTCGGCGGCCAGTCGCTGCGCGACTATGCGGACGAGCCGGTGATGGAGGACGACAAGCTCACGTGGCGCAAGCTGCCGCCCGAAAGCGCAGACGAGACCATGCTCCGCCCGCCCGCGACCCCGTTCAAGCCCGATGGCGGCTTGCGCCTGCTGACGGGCAATCTGGGCCGCGCCACGATCAAGACCAGTGCGGTGGACGAGGATCGCTGGGTGATCGAAGCGCCCTGCCGCGTCTTCAGCACGCAGAGCGAAGTGGCCACCGCGTTCAAGGCGGGCGAGCTCGACAAGGATGTCGTGGTCGTCGTCCGCTTCCAGGGTCCGCGCGCCAATGGCATGCCCGAACTGCACAAGCTGACGCCGCCGCTGGGCGTGCTTCAGGACCGCGGGTTCAAGGTCGCGCTGGTCACCGATGGCCGCATGTCGGGCGCATCGGGCAAGGTGCCCGCCGCCATCCATTGCACGCCCGAGGCGCTGTCGCATGGCGATGAAAACCCCGGCCCGATCGCCTATCTGCGCGATGGCGATATCGTGCGCGTCGATGCGGTCAACGGAACGCTGTCGACCACAGCCGATCTTGCCAGCCGCGACCCCGCATCCCCGCCGCCGCCCGCGCTGGGCGTGGGCCGCGAATTGTTCGCGATGATGCGGCTTGGCGCGGACGAAGCCGAAAAGGGCGGTTCGGCCATGCTGGCGCTTGCCGGGCTTTAAGATCAGACCAGACAGAACAGGACATCACATGGCGAATATCCGCGAGTTCATGGAAGCTGCCCCCGTCATCCCCGTGCTGGTGGTGCAGGAAATCGAACAGGCCGTCCCGCTGGCCGAGGCGCTGGTGGCAGGCGGCCTGCCCTGTCTGGAAGTGACCCTGCGCACGCCTTGCGCGCTGGACGCGATCCGCGCGATGGCCAAGGTGCCAGGCGCGATCGTCGGCGCGGGCACGGTTCTGAACCCGAAGCAGCTGGACGCCGTGGTCGAGGCGGGCGCGCAATTCGTCGTCTCGCCGGGGTTGACCGAAAGCCTCGGCAAGGCCGCGATCGCCAATGACGTCGCCTTCCTGCCGGGCATCGCGACCAGTGCGGATATCATGCGCGGCATGGACACGGGCCTGTCGCATTTCAAGTTCTTCCCCGCTGAAGCCAATGGCGGGCTGCCCGCGCTGAAGGCACTGGCCGCGCCATTCCACGAAGCGCGCTTCTGCCCGACGGGCGGGGTGTCGGTGACGAACGCGCCTGAATATCTCGCCCATCCCTCGATCCTGTGCGTCGGCGGCAGCTGGGTGGCGCCCGGCGACGCGATGCCCGCGGACGGTCCGGTCGACAAGGCGCGGATCGAAGCGCTCGCAAAGGAAGCTGCCGCGCTGCCACGCTGACCCCGAACGAACCTGACCCAACCCCCTGATCCGGAGAACGCCATGACGCCGCAGATCGAACAGCTGAACGAGAGGCTTCAGGAACTGCATCGCCACACGCGCGAAACGCCGATCTACAACCCCGTCTTCCAGCTGGGGCTTGAGCTTTCGCGCGATCTGGAGGCGGGGCGCAAATCGCTGAAGGACATCGACGGTTTGGTCAGCGCGCTGGAGTGCGAAGGGCTCAAGGCGCGGGCGCAAAAGCTCGACCGCATGCTGTCGCCGCTTACTGCCGAGGACAATCTCGCGCCCTTCGCGATGCGTGATGAGGACGATCTGGATAGCTTTGCCGCCCGCTGGGCCGAACCGATGATGCATGTGGTCTTCACCGCGCATCCGACCTTCCTGCTGACCCCGGCGCAGACGAAGGCGGTGGCTAAATCGGCCAGCAGCGGCGACGTCGACAGCGACAGCGCCTGCGTCGCCCCGCATGAGCGGACGCAGATCACGCTGGATTCCGAACATGACGCCGCGATGGAGGCGATCAGCCGCGCGCAGGCGGCACGCGACCGGGCGGTGCGCACGATCTATCAATCCGCCCGCGACAAATGGGCGAACGACTGGAAGGGCCTGCGCCCGACGCCGGTGCGCTTTGCCACCTGGGTCGGCTATGACATGGACGGGCGCACCGATATCGGCTGGAACACCTCGATCCGTTACCGGCTCGCCGAAAAATCGGAACGCCTCGCCAGCTATGCCGCCTCGCTGGCCGGGATCGCGCCCGATCTTTCGGCAAAGCTGGTCAATGCAGGCGAATTCGCGGGCCGCATGGCCGCGCTGTTCGGCAAGGACATGTCGGACCCGGCCGCCCTGTCGCATGCGGCCAATTCGCTGACGGCGAACGATACCGACAAGCTGACCAGCCTGGCGCCGATCATCGCCGAACTGGAAAAGCGCGCCAAGGCGGAAAGCGACGACGACACCGCCATCGAACTGCTGACCGCCGCCGCCGCCATGCGCGCCGACGGGCTGGGCATGGGCTGGGTGCATTTCCGCGTCAATTCCAGCCAGTTGCAGAACGCGATCCGCCGCCGGGTCGATCCGGAATCGAAGCTCGACATCGCCAGCCAGGCCGCGCTCAACGCGATCCGTTCGGGGCTTGAGGCCATTGAGCCGCTCGACAGCAATTTCGCCGCGCTCGCGATCGAGAGCAGCACCGCGATCCGCCAGTTCCTCGCGATGCAGCAGATCCTGCGCCACATCGACGCGGATGCGCCGATCCGCATGCTGATCGCCGAATGCGAACAGCCGCAGACGGTGCTGGCCGCGCTGTATTTCGCCAGGTTGTTCGGGGTCGAGGACAAGATCGACGTGTCCCCCCTGTTCGAGACGGAGACCGCGCTGGAGCATGGCGGCCGTTTCCTCGACGCTTTGCTGGCCGAGGATACCTTCCGCGACTATGCGAAGAAGCGCGGGCGCATCGCGATCCAGACGGGTTTTTCCGATGCGGGCCGTTTCGTCGGGCAGATCCCGGCTGCGCTTGCCATCGAACGGCTGCAAGGACGGCTGGCCGAAGCGATGGAGGCGAACGAGCTGACCGATGTCGCTGCCCTGATCTTCAACACCCATGGCGAAAGCATGGGCCGCGGCGCGCACCCCGTGTCGATGAAGGATCGCCTCGAATGGCCGCTGTCGCCTTGGGCGCGCCGCCGGTTCGCGCGGCGCAATATCCGGCTGGAGCCCGAAGTCAGCTTCCAGGGCGGCGACGGCTATCTGTGGTTCGGCACGCCCGAACTCGCGCTGGCGACGCTGGGTAATATCGCGAAAAACCCTCCGCGCGAGGCCGACCCCGATGCGCCGACCGACATGTTCTATCGTCGCACCGACCTCAGCCTCGACTTCTATCGTGCAATCCGGCGGGTGCAGCACATGCATCTGGTGTCCGACACCTATAGCCGCGCGATCACTGCATTCGGCCTCGGCCTGCTGAACGACACCGGCAGCCGCCGCTCGCGCCGCCAGTCGGACCTCAATGCCGACCGCAAGATGAGCCTGCGCCAGATCCGCGCGATCCCGCACAATGCGGTGCTGCAGCAGCTGGGCTATCCGGTTAACGTGATCGCGGGGTTCGGCACCGCGGCCGACACAAACCGCGAGGAAATCGCCAACCTCCTCGTCGAAAGCGAGCGCGGCAAGCAGATGCTCCGCCTGCTGCGCAGCGCCGACGCGCTGGCGAGCATCAAGACGGTGGCCGCCTATGGCGAGCTGTTCAATTCGGCCTATTGGGCCAGCCGCCCCTATCGCGGGACCGAGGAACATCTGACCGACGCCTGCCTGACTTTGGCCGAATATCTGACCAAGGACGACCGCGCGGGCGTGTTCCGCCGGCTCGCCAGCCGCCTGCGCGTCGATGCGCTGCACCTGCACCGCCTGCTCGATGCCATTCCGGGCGGGCGGGATGGATGGGGCATGCCGATCCCCGACCGCGAGGAAAAGCGCCGCTCGATCGGCATGCTACAGGCGCTTCGCCTTGCGCTGCTGCAGCATATGTTCCTGCGGATCGTGCAGGTCCCCGTCTTCTCGCGTTCGAACGACATCAGCCGCGAGGATGTGATGGAGATGGTCTTCACCCTGCGGATCGACGATGCGCTGGCACAGCTGAGGCGGGCATTCCCGACCAATTTCCCCAGCATCGACGATTATGCCATCGACGAGCCCAGCGATTATCCCGACGGCGGCGACCGGGGATACGAGTCGATCCGGCGCGATTACATCGAACCCATCGAACAGGCCTATGCGCTGGTGCTGCGCATCTCCACCGCCATCGCCAACGAGTTCGGGGCGCATGGCTGACGAACGGGCGTAATGCACGGGACGCAATCGAGGGAAACGATTGAATCCCGTGCCCGCCCGTGCAAAGGCCCGCGCATTATGGTCGACCCGCTGAACCCCGACGACAAGGCGCTTCTCGCCAAGGCAAAGACCCTCGTGACGGCATTGCCGTTCATGAAGCGATATGCCGGTCGCACCTTCGTGATCAAATATGGCGGCCATGCCATGGGCGACCCGGAAGCTGCGCGCGAATTCGCCGAGGATGTCGTGCTGCTGGGCGCGGTGGGCATCAACGTGGTGGTCGTCCACGGCGGCGGCCCGCAGATCGGCGCCATGCTGAAAAAGCTGGGCGTCGAATCGAGCTTTGTCGACGGGCTGCGCGTCACCGACAAGCAGACCGCCGAGATTGCCGAAATGGTCCTGTCGGGCGCGATCAACAAGGAGCTGGTCGGCTGGGTCAACAAGGCGGGCGGGCGCGCCGTCGGCATTTCGGGCAAGGACGGCAACATGGTCACCGCCCGCAAGGTCGAACGCACCCGCAAGATCGAAGGCAGCGCCATCGAGGAAGCGGTGGACCTAGGCTTTGTGGGAGAGCCCGAGCATGTCGACACCCGCATTATCGAGACTTCGGTCGCATCGGGCCTGATCCCCGTAATCGCGCCCATCGGGGCGGACAGGGACGGCCAGACCTATAACATCAACGCCGACACCATGGCGGGCGCGGTGGCCGCGGCGATGGGCGCGGCGCGCCTGCTGCTGCTGACCGACGTGCCGGGGGTGCTCGACAAGCAGGGGGGCCTGCTGACCGACCTGTTCCCCGACGACGTCGAAAAGCTGGTCGAGGACGGCACCATCACCGGCGGCATGATCCCAAAGCTGGAAACCTGCGTGCAGGCGGTGGAGGCAGGCTGCGAAGCCGCGGTGGTCCTCGACGGCCGCGTGCCGCACGCCATGCTGATCGAGATCTTTACCGAACGCGGCGCTGGCACCATCGTGCGGAGCCGCTGATGAAGGCATGGATCGCCCTTCCATTCCCCCTCCTCGCCCCGGCCCTGTTGCTTGCGGGCTGCGGCGAGACGGATGAACCTGCGCCCAAGGATGACATGGCGGAGCAGGCGGAGCCGGTGGCCGAGCCGCAGCCCGTCGACTTGCCCCCGCCGCCGCCGCAGCCCGAGTTCACGATGATCCTGCCCGGCCCGGACCAGAAGAATCCGCAATCGCTGCTCTCCTTCTGGAAAGGCGCGGTCGAGGCAGGCGACACCGATGCCGCGCGCCGCGCATGGCGCAAGGAAGTGCGCACCGGCGGCACCGCGCCGCGCTGGGCCAATATGGATCATATCCGCGTGACTCTGCAGGACGGACAGATGGAAGGCGCGGCGGGGTCGCTCTATTACACCGTCCCCATCGCGCTCGTCGGCACCTCGATCGACGAGACCGAGGTCGAGCTGAAGGGCGAGATGACGCTGCGCCGCGCCAATGACGTCCCCGGCGCCAGCCCGGACGAGCTGAGCTGGCGGATCGAAAGCGTCAACTGGGAAGGCTGAGCAGCGCTTCCCTGCCAACTCACCCTTTCCCGTCCGCCGCCCCCAGCCGATATGCCGCGCCGCTTGCCCTCGCTCGCCCCTCTCGGCTAGACGAGGCATTCCCTCAAATTTCCCGGCCCAAGGACCAAAAGCCATTACCGTTTTCCTGGCCCTCCTGATCCAGATCCTCAGCTATCTGGTCGATATCATCGTCGTGCTGGTCATCGTCCAGTTCGTGCTGTCGCTGCTGATCGCGTTCAACGTGGTCAACATGCACAACCAGTTCGTCTCGGCCATTTACACCGCGCTGAACGCCTTGCTGGAACCGATGCTCAAGCCGATCCGCAAGATTATGCCCAATACGGGTGCGATCGATTTCTCGCCGCTGGTGCTGATCGTCGGGCTCAACGTGCTGATCATGATCCTGAACGCGGTCTATCGTTCGGCGGTGGTATACTAATATGGCCGACATCATCGACGGAAAGGCATTCGCCGCCCGTCTGCGCGGCGAAGTGGCCGAGGGCGTTGCCGCCTTCCGCGCCAAGTCCGGCCGCGCGCCCGGGCTTGCCGTGGTGCTGGTGGGCGAAGACCCGGCCAGCGCGGTCTATGTGCGGTCCAAGCACAAGGCCTGCGTCGCCGCGGGGATGGAAAGTTTCGAACACCGCCTGCCTGCCGACACGGCAGAGGCCGCGTTGCTGGCGCTGATCGAACAGCTCAACGCCGATCCGGCGGTCGACGGCATCCTTGTGCAATTGCCGCTGCCGAAACACATCGATGAAATGAAGGTGATCGAAGCGATCGACCCCGACAAGGATGTCGACGGCTTCACCATCGGCAGCGCGGGCCGGTTGGCGACGGGGCAGGACGGGTTCGTACCCTGCACGCCGCTGGGCTGCCTGATGCTGCTGAGGGACCGGCTGGGCGATCTGTCGGGCAAGAGCGCGGTGATCATTGGCCGCTCCAACATCGTCGGCAAGCCGATGGCGATGCTGCTGCTGCGCGAAAGCTGCACCGTGACCATCGCGCACAGCCGGACGGAGGACCTGCCGTCGGTGGTGCGCGGCGCCGATATCGTGGTCGCCGCCGTGGGCCGCCCGGAAATGGTCAAGGGCGACTGGCTGAAGCCCGGCGCAACCGTGATCGACGTCGGCATCAACCGCGTCGCCGCGGCAGAGGAAGGCAAGACGAAGCTGGTCGGCGACGTCGATTTTGCCGAGGCGATGGAAACGGCATCCGCCGTGACGCCCGTCCCCGGCGGAGTTGGGCCGATGACCATCGCCTGCCTGCTGCACAACACGCTGGCAGCGGCCGAAAGGCGCGAGACAATTGGCTGAAGTGCGGACATGGCTGCGCGGCGGGCTGATGATGGCGGCCGCGCTGATGCTGCCCGCGTGCAGCGGCTCGGGCGGCGGAAGGCCGGGTTATCCCGGCTATGGCCGTTCGCTGCAGCCGATCGCGCAGCCCGGCCAGATCGTGGCCGCCGAGATCGCGTTCGCCCAGCGCGCGCGCGAAAAAGGGCAATGGAGCGCGTTTCGCGAATATGCCGCGGATGACGCGATCATGTTCGTCCCGCAGGTCGTCAATGCGCAGCAATGGCTGAAGGGCCGGACCGATCCGCCGGAGTCCGTCCGCTGGCAACCGCATGAAATCTGGTCGAGCTGCGACGGTTCGCTCTCGGTCAGCTATGGCGCGTGGCAGCAGCCCGATAACACGACCGGCTGGTTCACCACCGCGTGGGTCCGGCAGGACGACGGCAGCTATCGCTGGGTGATGGACCAGGGCGACGATGCGGCCGAACCCATCGCGGCGCCCGACATCATCGCCACCCATGTGGCACCGTGCGAAGGCCGCGAAAAGCCGCGCGCCATGCAGCCCCCCGCCCATTCCGACGCGCCCTATGGCGTCAGCCGCGACGGCACCTTGCGCTGGGACGTGCTGGTCGCGGACGATTGCGCCCGCACTATCAATATCCGCATGAAACAGGACGGCGATTGGGGCGATCCCGTCTTCACCCGCAATATCGCCGCAGCGGGCGGGGAAAGCTGCGCGGCCTGACATGTTCGAACTTTTCGCCTCTGCCTTCGCGACGCTGTTCGTCGTTATCGATCCGCCCGGATGCGCGCCGATCTATTACGGCCTCACCAGCGAGATGCCCGCGTCCGAACGCCGTGCGCAGGCGATCCGTGCCACCGTCATCGCCAGCGCCATATTGCTGGTGTTCGCCATGTTCGGCGAGCAATTGCTGAATGCGCTTCACATCGAACTCGACGCGTTTCGCATCGCGGGCGGCATCATGCTTTTCCTGATCGCGCTGGAAATGGTGTTCGAAAAGCGGACCGAGCGGCGCCATGAACGCGCCGACATGGTCAAGGCCACGCCCGAGATCGAGGATGTGTCCGTCTTCCCGATGGCGATGCCGATGCTGGCGGGCCCCGGCGCGATCGCCTCGATCATGCTGCTGATGGCGCGGGCCGAGGGGATCGAACAGACGTTTGTGATCCTGGGCGCGCTAGCCACCGTGATGTTGCTGACCCTGGGCGCGTTGCTGGCCTCCGCTCCGCTGATGAAGCTGCTGGGTCAACAGTTCGAGGCGGTCATTACCCGCCTGCTCGGCGTCTTGCTGGCTGCGCTGGCGGCGCAGTTCGTGATCAACGGGATTGAGGGAAGCCTCGGCGTCTAGTCAGGCGCCTATTGCAGCGTCACCGAATCGTCGTCGCCATGACGACCGAAAAACTGCATCAGTTGTACGAGCAAGTTGCAGCGCTCGCCCAGCGTGCCGGTTTCCAGCAAGGCCTGCTTGGCCGCCGCGTCGAAGGGCGCGACCTGCGCCACCCCGTTGATCAGCGACATGTCGTCAAGGCGTGAGACCTGCTCCCAGTCCACGGAATAGCCCTGAGCATCGGCGAAGGTCTTGGCCTCTTCCTCGAACGCGGCCCTTTCGACGGGAAGCAGGGCAACCTCGTCATTATCCGCAAGCAACTCGGCGCGGACCTGCCTGAACGGCGTGTCCACCTCCATCTCGCGGATCACGCGAAAACGGCTGACCCCGTCGAGCACCACGTTGAACCGCCCGTCCTCCAGCGCCTCGACCTCGCCAATGCGGCCAAGGCAGCCGACGTCGAACAGCGGCGCGCCTTCCGCGGGGCGCTGCGGCTGGATCATGCCGATCATGCGGTCGCGCGCCAGCGAATCCTCGATCAACGCGCGGTAGCGCGGCTCGAACACATGCAGCGGCAATTGCAGGCCCGGAAACAGGATAGCGCCTGAAAGCGGGAAGATCGAGATTCGCGTGGTTTCGAGGCCTGATCCCATGTCCTGTCCGCCGATCATCCGAACAGCAGCAGCGACAGACGGCGGCGGGTGGAGGCGACCCATGGATCGTCCAGCCCGACCGCCTCGAACATCTGCAGCAGCTTGGCCTTGGCCGCGCCCTCGTTCCATGCGGGATCGCTCTCGATCATCTTGAGCAGCGTATCGGCGGCATCGTCGCGCGAACCGGCCGCAAACGCCGCCTGCGCGAATTCGAACTGGGCGTCCATGTCGGCGGGGCGTTCCGCCGCGGCCTTGCGCAGCGCGTCCAGAGCGGCATCGTCGGGCCGGTTCTTCGCCAGCTCGATCGCGGCCTTGGCGCTTTCGATGGCGGGATCGCCTGCCAGTTCGGGCGGCATTTCGGCCAGTGCCGCTTCCGCCTCGGCCACATGGCCAGTCGCGACCATCGCCTGCAGCAGGCCGGCATTGGCCGCCGCATTGTCGGGATCCATCTGCACGATCTGGGCAAAGATCCCCATCGCACGCTCCCCGTCACCACTCGCCAGCACTTCCTCGCCCATGGCGATCAGCGGGGCGATGTCCTGCTTGTCCTCTTCGCCGTCGGCGGCCTGCGGCTGCACGGGAAGCTGGCTGAGGATCTGGTCCAGCGCCTGCTTGAGCTGTCCTTCGCTGCGCGCACTGGTCAGATCGGCGACCGGCTGCCCCTGGAACATCGCATAGACTGTGGGGATGGAGCGCACCTGGAACTGGGCGGCGATGAACTTTTCCTCGTCCACATTGACCTTGGCCAGCACCACGCCCTTGTCGGCATAATCAGCGGCCACCTTCTCAAGCGTGGGGGTCAGCGCCTTGCACGGCCCGCACCACTCCGCCCAGAAGTCGAGGATCACGAGGCTCTTCATCGAGGGCTCGACGACCTGCTCGCGGAAACGCTCCACGGCCTTTTGCTCGTCGAGGTTCAGACCCATGCTCGCCAAAGGTGATTCTCCTGAAAAATATCTGTCATCCGCCGGGCGTCCGTCCGCCCCGCGCTCTTGATTGCGGTGAGGGTAATGTGGGACGGTTCGCGCGTTTTTCCAAGGGTTCGCGATATGCCCGCCCCCGGCAGGGCGGCGCCGTGCCCGATAATCTTTGCCGAAATCCGCAATATGCGAATTTTCCGGTTGCGGCCCCCCATACCCCATGCTAACGGCGCGCCTCACCCTGATCGGAAGGGCCTTCCACCCACCGATTGCAGGCGTTCAGAGCGGGCGTAGCTCAGGGGTAGAGCACAACCTTGCCAAGGTTGGGGTCGAGGGTTCGAATCCCTTCGCCCGCTCCATCTGCCTCATTCAAGGCAGAACGTAACCATCGCAGATTCGCCTTGCATTAGGCATATCGACCACGGCAGACGGCTGGGCCAAACAGCGCGGCTATTGATCTTGTCATCGATGAGACTTCGCTGGGACAGGCGATCAGAAGCCTTATCATCGCGCATCCCGACATGAATGCACTGGCCTTCGGCTTTGCGCCCGCCTGCGCACATCAGGATCGATAAGCGGTGGCCGTGGGGCAGCGGGATCGAGTGAAGCCTCGCCACAGTCAGAAGCCTTGGCAGACCGTCATCGCGTTCATCCCTCAATGATAGCGCAGGCATGGCTCCCAGCGTATTCGGCATGACATGCTGTGCGCCAGGGCATGGAGCGAAGAGGATAGAACCGCCTGCAGCGAACTTGACTTTGGGGGGCAACGAACCGCAAGCCTCCGCAGATGACACTTCCAGACTTTTTGGTGATCGGGGCACAAAAGGCAGGCTCGACCTGGATTTACGACACCCTGAAACAACATCCCCAGGTCTTCATGCCGGCGAAGGCAGAGCTACGATTCTTCAATCGACCGAACTGCACCGATCCTTCCAAGGTGGCCGAATACGCGCGAAACTTCGAGGGGGCTGAGCGTTTCGACCGTGTCGGAGAAAACACACCCGGATATTTCTGGACGACGGATCCAAAGCGTTCGACCAAACAGCCCCCTCACGGCTACAATGCCGACATCCCCGGCTCTGTCGTCAACGTACTTGGTGACAGCGTCGATGTGATCGTTTCCCTTCGCCACCCCGTCTGGCGCGCGATCTCCGCATTTGGACATCATTCATCACTCGGCCGCGTTGCACCCCATGAAACGCTAATCGACAGCGTGGGTATGAACGGCATTCTCGACATGGGGCACTATGGCGCGCACCTCGCTGCCTGGCGCCGGGCAATAGATCCGGAACGCATCAAGGTACTGGTGTACGAGGATGACATCGTAGCCCAGCCGGAGCGAGGATTCGTCGAAACGTGTCGGTTTTTGAAAATCGATACTTCCGTCAGGCCAAAGGGCATGCGCAATGCCGCCAATCAAATTGCCGTGACCGAGTTGAGGCTAGACGGGATGCGCGTAGGTCAACACCCCCAGCTGCTCGGACCCGCCGACATCCGATTTCTTCTCGATACCTACAAGGACGACATTGCGCAAACCGAAGAGTTCCTCGGACGAACGCTTGCCAAGTGGCACGAGGAGACCGCGCGGCTGCAAAAGTGGTGTGACGACGCGAGAGTCGTGCGCCCTACGCTGCCGAACACGCAGCATGCACAGCCCAAGGGCAAAACGGATCCTGCGGTCGCACGCAATCGCGCTTTCCGTCAGGCCGGGCTGGACGCGTCACTCGCCACCACCAACCGGATCGATGAGCAGTTCCGGTTCGAACCCCCCGCCCGACCATCGGGCCTCATCATGCATCGCAACTGTGAGCTCGGCGCATTCTCCTATGGCGTCGATGGCCATGTCTACAGCACCCGGATAGGCCGTTATTGCTCAATAGCTCGCGGTGCGAACATAGGGCAATCCGATCACCCCTTGAACTGGATGTCCACCAGCCCCTTCCAATTTCAAGGAGGCTTCAAGTTCAACGTCGGTGACGGCTTCGCGCATCGTGCGGATTACATGGCGGCCAAGCCTGACAGGGCGCATGGCGACCTTGCGCGAGAGCTGGTGACTCGAGTGACGAAAATCGGCCACGACGTATGGATCGGACATGGCGCGACGATCGTCGCCGGGGTCGATGTCGGCCATGGCGCGGTGATCGCCGCAGGTGCCGTTGTGACAAAGGACGTGCCATCTTATGCGATCGTCGGTGGCGTGCCGGCACGGGTCATCGGATACCGCCACGACGAGCAAACGCGGGAACGCCTCCTTTTATGCGCCTGGTGGCGCTTCGCAATCTGGCAACTGCAGGGCGTGCCGTTCCCTGATGTCAACGACGCCATCGATGAGGTAGAGCGAAGGGTCTCCGAAGGAATGCATCCCTACGAGCCAGGCTGGGTAGAGGTTGGACCGGACGGGCCGAAGCTTGGGTGACAAGCGCTGTCGAAGGCTCCTTTCCCCTAGCATGCGCGAACAAAGCCCGCCGCGCATCGGCGACAGGCCCGCACGTCTTTTCCGTCACCAAACGAGCAATCAGGCCAGCCAGGGCCCCGTGATCGCGAAGGTCATCGCCGGGCTATAGGCATTGACGAACAGCGTCCTTCCGTCGGGTGAGAAACAGGCGCCCGCAAGCTCCGTCTGCATCGTCAGCCGCGCGATCGGATAGGCGGCACCTTCGGGCGTGATGCCGCGGATATGGTTGTCGACCACATCGTCATAGCTGTCCTCGCACACGATCAGATGGCCGTTGTCCGCCACGGTCAGATTGTCGCCGTAAAAGAAATCGCGCCGGTCGGTCGATTCGTAGAACAGCTCCAGCATGTCGCCATCGGGGCCGGGGATCAGGCGAAACACTTGCCCGTAACCCGCCGCGCCGCCGCTGGTGCAGCAGAAAAAGGCCTCGCTGCGACCGTTATTGTCGGGCCCCATGTGAATGCCTTCGCCGCGCGCGAACAGCGCCGCGCCCTTGGCCGCACCGCGCAGCCGCAAATCGTCCTTGGGCGCCTCGACATCGTCCAGATCGACCCAGCCGACCGGGATCGGCTGGCCCACCTGCATGGTGATCTCACCGCGCCAGTTGCGCGTGTCGGCAATGCCGGTCAGCGCCTGAAGCCTGCCGCCCGCCGCCAGATTGCCGGGTTCGTTGGGGACGAAGCGATAGATCAGGCCGTCGTCCTGGTCCTCGGTCAGATAGGCATGGCCGCTGACCGGATCGATCACCGCCGCCTCGTGATTGAACCGGCCCATCGCCTTCAGCGGGACCGGATCGACCAGCCCCTGATGCGCCGCGGGCACTTCGAACACCCAGCCGTGCCCCGGCTCGGTCACATCGTCCAGCTTCGCTTCCTCGCATGTCAGCCAGCTGCCCCACGGCGTCGTGCCGCCCGCGCAATTGCGGATCGTGCCCGCCAGCGAGCGATATTGCTTCTCCACCGCCAGCGTATCGGGGTTCAGCACCAGCGTGGTGGTGCCGCCGGGCAGCACCTTGCCATCCTTGCCGCGCGCAAACCCGCCTGGCAGCGCGCCGCCCGCGTCATGGTTCGGCTTCAACTCGTGATTGCGGACCAGCGCGATGCGCCCGTCAGATAGCTGGAAACAGCCCATGCCGTCCGCGCGGTCGGGCACGGTGCCGCCATCGTCCATCGCATCGCCCAGCCGCGACACGACGCGGTAGGAAAAGCCCTGCGGCAGGTCGAGCACGCCCTGCGGATCCTTCGCCAGCTGTCCGTAGACGAGCGCGCGCGGCGCTGCCGGGCCCGTCTGGGTGGTGGCCGGGGTGCAGCCGCTGGCGGCAAGACCGGCAAAGGCGCTGGAGGCCGCAAGGAAACGGCGTCTGTCGAGTTGTGTCATGGTGTCGTCCGCTATTTCGCTTTTCTTACCGGTGAATGACAGTCTGCAGCCTTAACGGCAGCGATCAGGCAAGGCCGCGCATCGCCTCAAGGTCAGCCGGCGTGTCGATATCGAGCGCCTCTTCGGCGGGCAAGCGGACGAGAGCCGCGCCATTAGCCGGATCGCGCAGCCAGCCGCGCGCGCCCCTGTCGCCATCGGCCGATTGCAGGCGGCCGAACCAGCCCCTGCCGAACAGCGCAGGCGGACCGGGTGCGGCGTTCACCGGCTGGCAGGCGGCCAAGCCATCAGTTCGGTCGGGACAGGCATTCAGCAGCCGCGTGATGGTGGCGGGCGATATGCGCGGCATGTCTCCCAGCATCACCAGCAGATAATCCGCCCTCGCCTTGTCCGCCGCCCCGGCCGCGAGCGAAAGCGAATGTCCCATGCCGCGTTCGGGCGCGTGATTGGCGATGACGGTCAGTCCGGGCATGGAGCGATTTTCGCCCGCGACCAGCCCCCTCCCCAGCCATTCGAACGGCTCAAGCGGAGCAAGCGCTGCGTCGAGGACGGTTCCATCGCCGCAGGGCGCAGCCAGCTTGTCCGCGCCAAACCGCCGGGCAAGGCCCGCTGCCAGCGTCACGGCATAGACGCGGGCGGGTTCGATCACGCCGCCGCCTCATAGCCCGCAACGATCTCGGCCAGAACCGACAGGGCCAGCACGGCGGGATCGCGCGCCTTTTCGATCAGCCCGACGGGCCCGTGCAGCCGCCCGCGTGCCTTATCGGCCAGCCCCAGATCCGAAAGCTGCGCCTGCCGCGCCTCGCGCGCCGGTGCGCCGCCCTGCGCGCCGATGTAAAAGGCATCGCTATCGACCGCCCACGGAATGATCGAGCGTTCCCATTCGTGATCGTGGAACAGCACGACCACCGCGCTCCATGGATCGAGCGCAAGATCGGGCGCCGTGCCGAGAGACAGGCCCCCACCCGCCTGCCGCATCCCGCACCCCGCCCCCTCGCCGAACGGGCGCAGCGCGTCGACCGCCGCGCCATAGGCCAGCGCCAGCCGTTCGAACGCCGCCAGTTCGGGCCCTGTCCCGATGGCGACGATGCGCAATTCCGGGCGATAGGACCGCCGCAGCAGCTCTCCGCCAGCCAGCGGCACGGAAAGCTCTGCCTGCCGCCTTGCGTCCAGCGCGGACACCGCTTGCGCCAAGGCCGCCCGGTCGGGCGCGGGATCGACCGTGACCGCAAGCCGCGAACCGCATGGCAGGCGCAGGTCCATCGGATCGCCCGCGCCGCCGAAATGCAGGAAGCGCGGCCTGCCCTCCGCCGCCGCCTCGCCCGCCTGATGCGCCAGCGCCGATTCCAGACAGCCATCGGCCATGCTGCCCACGATCCGCCCGTCGGGTCCGACCGCCAGCTGCGCGCCGAGCCGCCGCGAGAAACTGCCGTCGATATCGGTGATCGTGCATAGCGCCGCATCGCCCGCCGCCGCGCGCCTCAGCGCCGCATTGTCGCTATGGATACGGGCAGCGGCGATTGCGTCATTCATCATCCACCCCATATCGCGTCGGCCGGTCGCCGTCTCAACCCATTCGGCGCATCGGTCAGCAGAATTCGAAAAAGCCGCAGGAGCCCATGCATGAACGACGTCTACACTCCGCCCAAGGTCTGGACACAGGATGGCGAGAACGGCGGAAAGTTCGCCTCGATCAACCGCCCCACCGCCGGCGCGCGCGAGGACCGGGACCTCCCCGTCGGTGACCATCCGTTCCAGCTCTATTCGCTGGGCACGCCCAATGGCCAGAAGGCGACCATCATGTTCGAGGAACTGCTGGCGGCGGGCCATAAGGGCGCGGAATATGACGCGTGGAAGATCGACATCATGGATCTGGACCAGTTCACCAGCGGCTTTGTCGAGATCAATCCCAATTCCAAGATCCCCGCGCTTGTCGACCGCAGCGGCGACACGCCGTTTCGCGTATTCGAATCGGGCGCGATCCTGCTCCATCTGGCGGAGAAATTCGGCGCATTCCTGCCATCGGGCGGCCCACAGCGCGCCGAAACCCAGTCATGGCTGATGTGGCAGATGGGCACTGCGCCGCTGCTGGGCGGCGGGTTCGGCCATTTCTATGCCTATGCGCCCGAGAAATACCGTTACCCGATCGACCGATACACGATGGAGGTGAAGCGGCAGCTCGACGTTCTGGACCAGCATCTGGCGGATCGCGAGTTCATGGCGGGCGATTACTCCATTGCGGACATGGCGATCTTCGCATGGCACGGACAGCTGGCGCTGGGCCGCCTCTATGACGCGGCGGAATTCCTTCAGGTCGACAGCTATGCCAATGTGCAGCGCTGGGCCAAGGCGATCGACGCCCGCCCCGCGGTCCGGCGCGGGCTGCGGGTCAATGCCTCACCCGAACGGGTCGATGGCGCCATTGCCGAGCGCCACTCGGCCGCCGATCTGGACTGATCAAAGCCGGGGCAGCGTGACGCCGCGCTGCCCCATATATTTGCCCGTGCGGTCGGCATAGCTGACCTCGCACGGCTCGTTCCCCTTCAGGAACAGGAACTGGCACGCGCCCTCGTTCGCATAGATCTTGGCGGGCAGCGGCGTGGTGTTCGAAAACTCCAGCGTGACATGCCCTTCCCAGCCCGGCTCAAGCGGGGTGACGTTCACGATGATGCCGCAGCGCGCATAGGTGCTCTTGCCAAGGCAGATCACCAGCACGTCGCGCGGCACGCGGAAATATTCGACCGTGCGGGCCAGCGCAAAGCTGTTGGGCGGGATCACGCAGACGTCGGTCTTGCGGTCCACAAAGCTGTTGGCCGCGAAATCCTTGGGATCGACCACCGCGCTGTCGACATTGGTGAAGATCTTGAACTCGTCCGCCACGCGCGCGTCATAGCCATAGGACGACAGGCCGTACGAGATACAGCCGTCGCGCCGCTGCGCCTCGACGAACGGCTCGATCATGCCCGTCGCCTGTGCCTGTTCGCGGATCCACCGGTCCGAGAGAATCGCCATTGTCGCTCCGATAATTGCCCAGCCTGCCGTCTGCCCAATCGCCGGGCACGGGGGCAAGCCCTGCGGCTGCGCTTCCTGTGCAAGAACCGGTATCAGCCGCCCGTTTCGCCGCGCATCACCAGCCAGCCGACGGGTTCGTCCAGATCGGGCAGGCTATAGGCAGTGTTCGCGGTCCAGATCGTCCAGTCGCCGCCCGCATAGGCGGGTTCCTCGCGGTCTTGCGCCAGCCACAGCGCCCGCTGAGACCTTGCGCCAAAGCCATAGGCCGCCTCGAACTGCGCGGTCGGCGCCAGCACTGCGCGGCGGCCGCCATGCGCCTCGATCTGGTTGAGGAAGGTGACGAGTTCGCTCTCCACCTCCGCCGCGCGAACGGGCCGCATGCAATCGCTGCCCAGCGCGTCGAGCCGGACGGCGGGCGGCAGCATATCGGCATCGCGCGGGACCAGGGTGACGAAATTCGCCGATTGCCGATCCGCCGGCGCGCAGGGGTCGAACTGGTGAACCGCGCCGAATGGAATACCCGACCGGCCCGCCCGCTCCCGCTCCTCGGCAAAGCGGTCGTTGCGTGCCGATGCGCCGATGCTGGCCGTCGCATAGACGAAACGCACCAGCGGCTTGCCGCCTTCGCCGCCCTCGGCCAGCGTCAAAACGTCGCGCGCAGTGTGGCGCGAGTCGATCCATGCGCCCTGTACGGGATAGGACTGCGCCGAAGGCTCCCAATGCGCGGCATGCCACCACGCCGCGCAGGCACCCGACAACAGGCCCGCCGCCAGCAATATCCCGATCGCGCGCAACGCGCGGCCCCGCCCTTTCATGCCGCCTGCCGTCACCCGCGAATATGAAGGACGCAGATCAGCGTGAACAGGCGGCGCGCGGTGGCGAAATCGGTCTCGATCTTGCCTTCCAGCCGCTCCATCAGCAATTCGGTCGCGCGGTTGTGGATGCCGCGCCGCGCCATGTCGATCGTCTCGATCTCGGACGCGGTGGCCTTGCGGATCGCCTGGTAATAGCTGTCGCAGATCGCGAAATATTCGCGGATCGGACGGCGAAACCGCGCCAGCCCCAGCAGCAGCATCTCAAGCGGCTCGTCGTCCTCGCTGCGGATCGAGATCGACAGCCGCCCGTCCACCACCGACAGCGCCAGCCGATAGGGGCCCTTGTGCCCCGCTTCCCACGAACGCAGCGGCTTGAAGCTGTTTTCCTCGATCAGGTCGAAGATCGCGACGCGGCGCTCCTGCTCGATATCGGGATTGCGCCACGTGATCGTGGCCTCGTCCAGAGTGATATCGATGATGCGCGGGTCCGACATAAGTGCGGTGCCATCGCAAATGGCGGCTTGGCGCACAAGCGCGAATGCCGAGAACTGCCCCGCAGATATCGCCCATGCCGCACCGATTGCCCGCAACAGCTTATGAACAGGCGCACTATTATTGGTAAGACTTGTTGACGGACACCCTGCTCCCGCGTTTATCGCATGGGCTGGATTCGCGCGGGATCGGGGTCAGGACAAAGGCCCGCGGGGACGGCAGACGAGGGACGATTTCCAAAGGCCATGTGGCGGCTCCATCATTTCGCTTTATGTCCGTTCAGCCGCAAGCTTCGCCTGCTGCTGAGCGAGAAGGGCGTGCCCTACACGCTCGAACCGGAAAACCCCTGGGCGCTGCGCGACGAATATTACCTGATCAACCCGGCGGGCCGCACCCCGGCGATGCGGCACGAGGACAAGGATCTGGTGCTGGCGGACAGCCGCGCCATCGCCGAATATCTGGAAGAGACGGTCGAAAAGAACCCGATGATCAACGGCCCGGCGGCGAACCGGGCGGAGATCCGGCGGCTGGTCGCCCTGTTCGATGAGAATTTCTGGGGCGACGTCACCGCCCCGCTGCTGACCGAACGCTATGCCAAGCGCGTCGTGCTGCGTCAGGCGCCCGATTCGCGCGCGCTGCGCGATGCGATGCGGCTAGCGGACCAGCATCTCGATTATTGCGACTACCTGATCGACCACCGCCGATGGCTGGCGGGCGCGACGATGAGCCTTGCGGACCTGACGGCGGCGGCGCAGATCTCGGTCGTCGATT
The DNA here is from genome assembly GCF_983967925.1 of Croceicoccus sp. Lineage (NCBI taxonomy): Bacteria > Pseudomonadati > Pseudomonadota > Alphaproteobacteria > Sphingomonadales > Erythrobacteraceae > Croceicoccus > Croceicoccus sp. Next base: position 166,552 of record NZ_CFETID010000003.1, read on the forward strand.
ATCTGGGCGGGATCGACTGGCGCGGTCACGAATCGACGCGCGGCTGGTATTCGGTGCTGAAGAGCCGCCCCAGCTTCCAGCCGCTGCTATCTGACAGGGTCGAAGGCGCGCTGCCGCCGCGTCACTACGCCGACGTCAACGCCTGACGCCCCGCGACTGCGCCTTTACGCAGTGCGGTCGTCGGTGAAACGGCCATGCTTGCGATAACGCACCATCCAGCGGTCGAGAAACAGGCTCATCGGACGGGGCTGAACGCCAAGGCGCGACAGACCCGGTATGTCGCCGCTGGCCACATTGCCCTGCGCCAGCATCGCATATTGATCGGAATTGATCGGCGCGCCCGGCAGAAAGCCCGACACCGCGGCCATCGCCGATCCGACCATGTCGGGCAGCGCGATGAAATGGCGATTGCGGTTCTGCGCTGCCGCGATGCGTTCATTGATCTCCAGCATCGTCACCACTTCGGGACCGGCGATCTCATAGGTCTTGCCGCCATGCTTCGCCGGATCTTCCAGCGCCGCCACGACCGCCTCTGCCGCGTCGTCGACGAACAGGGGCTGCAGCTTCGCATCGGGCGCAAACACCGGCAGCACGGGCAATGCCGAGATCAGCCCGCCGAACATGTTGAGGAAATTGTCGTCCGATCCGAACAGGATCGAGGGGCGCAGGATGGTCGCGCCGGGAAATGCCTCCAGCACCTCGCGCTCACCCACGCCTTTGTATTTCTGATAGGGGATGTCCGAGGACTCATCGGCGCCGATGGCCGAGACATGGACCATCGCGGTGCAGCCCTTTTCCGCCGCGATCCGCGCGACATGGCCCGCACCCCGGCCCATGATCGCATCGAGATTGCCCGAAAACGCGCCGACAAGGTTCACCACCGCATCCGCCCCGTCGATCACCGCGTTCAGCGATGCCTCATTCGTGATGTCGCAGCGCGCGAACTGGATCTGGCCGAGATTGGCAAGCGGGCGGAGCGAGAACGCCTCCTTGGGATTGCGCGCCGCGACGCGCAGCCGCGCGCCCCGTTCCAGCAGGGCCTGCGCCACATGGGTCCCGAAAAAGCCACTGCCGCCGATCAGCGTAACCAGCCTGCCCTTCAAACCCGACATGTCGTGCCCTTTACCTGCGCGGCCGATGTGCCGCCTGTCATCACCAAGCCGCGCCTTAGGCCAAGCGCGCCCCATACTGCAACTGCCGAAACGCGCCTTGGGGTGTCCGATTTCCCCGCCCAAGTCGCGGCCCACAGATTGCACGGGCGCGCCAATCGCCTATGGATGGCGGTGATGAAGGCCGCGATCCGATGACAGCCCTGACTTCAGCCGCGCGTGCGATCCCCCCGCGGCAGGGCCTGTTCGTCGTCACGATTCTGACAGGCAGCTTCCTGCTGTTCCTGATCCAGCCGATGATCGCGCGCTTTGCCCTGCCGGTGGTGGGCGGCGCGCCCAATGTCTGGAACAGCGCCATGCTGGTGTTCCAGCTGCTGCTGCTGGGCGGCTATCTCTACAGCCACGCCATCGCGCATCAGCCTATGCGGCGGCAGGTCGTCCTCCACCTCGCGCTGCTGGCCGCCGCCGCGCTGACGCTGCCCATCGCGCTGGCCGAATTGCCGCCCGCCGCGCCCGGCTGGGAAGCTTTGTGGGTGCCCGCGCTGTTCCTGCTGTCGATCGGGCCGGTGTTCCTGATGCTCTCGTCGCAGGCCTCGCTGATGCAGCGCTGGTTCGCCGCCTCTCCCGAATCGGGCGATCCCTATGTGCTCTACGGCGCGTCCAACCTGGGCAGTTTCGGCGGGCTGATCGCCTATCCGCTGATCTTCGAGCCGACCATGCCGCTGCACACGCAAAGCTATCTGTGGAGCGCAGGCTTCGTCGCGCTGATTGCCATGGCGGCTTTCGCAGGCTGGTCGCGCTGGCAGGCGGTGGGAGAGATCGGCGAATATGTCTCGCCCGACGAAGCGGAGCGCGAGGCGCCTGCGGTCACGCCGCGCCTGATGGCGCTGTGGATCGCGCTGGCGGCGGTGCCGTCGGGGCTGATGCTGTCGACGACCACGCTGCTGACCACCGACATCATGGCCGCTCCGATGCTGTGGGTTATTCCGCTTGGCCTCTACCTGCTCAGCTATTCGGTGGCCTTCAGCGAAGAGGGGCATTTCGCCGCGCATCTGTCCGGCATCGCGCCCGTCACCCTGCTATTCGTGGGCGCGCTGGCGCTGTCGCCCGCGGGACAGGCCAGCATGGAGATCGCGCTGGCCATGGCGGCGCTGCTGTTCCTGGTCGCGGTCGCGCTGCACAAGCGTCTGTTCGACCTGCGCCCCGATCCGCGCCATCTAACTTTGTTTTACCTGCTGACCGCGTCGGGCGGCGCGCTGGGCGGGATCTTCAGCGGCCTGGTCGCGCCGGTGGTGTTCGACTGGATCTACGAACATGCGATCCTGCTGATCGCCGCCGCCATGCTGGTGCGCCCGATAGAGCTTCCCTTCATCACGCCCTTCCTCAGGCGCGGCGGCTGGCCCGCCGCCCTGTTCGCGGTCGCGGCGCTGGCCCTGACTGCATGGCTTTCCTACGAACTTTCGCGCGCCGCCGTTTATGGCCTGAATGCGCGCGTCGCAGGCTTCATCGGTCTGATCGCCTGCATCGGCATCGTCTGCGGGTCGCTTCGGTGGCTCTATGTCGCGGTGCTGGTCATGCTGATGCTGGGTCATCTCGGCTGGTCGACCATCCAGTCCAGCATCGACGGCCAGCGGGCACGCAGCTATTTCGGGTCCTATCATATCGAGAATTCGTCCGACGGCACGCTACGCTACCTGACGCACGGGACCACGCTGCACGGGCAGCAGTTCACCGATCCCGCGCGCAAAAACGATCCGACCAGCTATTACGGCGCCACATCGGGCGTTGGCATCGCACTCGAAAACGCGCCCCGCGATGCGCGGGTCGGCGTCGTCGGGCTCGGCGTCGGGACGCTGGCCTGCTATCGCAAGCCCCGGCAGGACTGGACGTTTTTCGAAATCGACCGGCAGGTCGTCGCCTTCTCGCGCGCGGGCGAGTTCACCTTCGTATCCGATTGCACCCCCGATGCGCGGATCGTGGTGGGCGATGCGCGCATCGCACTGGACAGGCAGCAAAGGGACAGCTTCGACCTGCTGGCCATCGACGCGTTCTCCTCCGATGCGATCCCCGTGCACCTGATGACGCAGGAAGCTTTCGACATCTATGGCGACGCGCTGGCCGATGACGGCATGCTGATGGTGCATGTGTCGAACCGCTATCTCGATCTGGCCCCGATGGTGGCCGCGCTGTCGAGAAAGGGCCGCTGGCACGGCGCGATGCGCATGGATACCGACGATCTGGCCACGGGCCTTACCCCGTCGCTGTGGATCGCGCTGACCCGCGACCGCGATGCCTATAACCGTCTGATCGACGCCAGCGGACCCGAATGGTCGGCCCTGCCGCCGCCCAGCGATCAGGCGTGGACCGACGACAATGCCTCGATCCTTCCCCTGATCCGTTGGTGAAGCCCCTTGACCCGCACCACCCGTGCGAGAGATAGGTTCAACCGTTACCATCTCGCGCCTGCAAAGGGGTAACGGCGGGGCTGCTGCGCCCGCTGCATGATCTTTCGCTCAACCCTTCCGGAAAGAGAGGTTGCACTTGCCTTCCACCCGTTTCGTCACTCGCGCCGCATTGATGGCCTGCGCCGCCATGGCCCTGTCCGCCTGCGCCGCCGACCAGACCGGCCCGCAATCGGCATCGTCCTCGGCCGCCCGTTCGGCTTCGCCCTATCCCTCCACCTATGCGCCCTATCCCGGCCGGCCGACCGCTCTGGTTGGCGCGACATTGTTCGACGGACGCGGCGGCCAGATGCAGAACGCGACCGTGCTGTTTGAAAACGGGCGCATCACCGCTGTCGGCGACGCGTCGCTGGGCGTTCCGGCAGGCTATGACCGGATCGACGGCACCGGCAAGTTCGTCACCCCCGGCGTGATCGACATCCACTCGCACCTCGGCGATTATCCCTCGCCCGATGTCGGCGCGCATAGCGACGGGAACGAGGCGACCTCCCCCACCACGCCCGAGGTCTGGGCCGAACATTCGGTCTGGCCGCAGGATCCCGGTTTCTCGCGTGCGCTGGCCAATGGCGGGGTGACCGCGCTGCAGATCCTGCCGGGTTCGGCGAACCTTATGGGCGGCCGTTCGGTCACGCTGAAGAACGTGCCCGCGCTGACCGTGCAGGGCATGAAGTTCCCCGGCGCGCCGCAGGGGCTGAAGATGGCCTGCGGCGAAAACCCCAAGCGCGTCTATGGCGGCAAGGGACAGGCACCCTCGACCCGCATGGGCAATTTCGCGGTAAACCGGCAGACGTGGATCGACGCGCAGGATTATGACGGCACCGACCGCAATCTGGCCAAGGACACGCTGAAGGCCGTGCTCGACGGCGAGATCCAGGTGCACAACCATTGCTACCGCGCGGACGAGATGGCGCTGGTGATCGATATGGCCAAGGAATTCGGCTACACCGTGTCCACCTTCCATCATGCCGTCGAAAGCTACAAGATCGCGGACCTGCTGCGCGAGAACGACATCTGCTCGGCGGTGTGGGCCGACTGGTGGGGCTTCAAGATGGAGGCCTATGACGGCATCCTCGAAAACGCCGCTCTGATCGAGAATGCGGGCGCCTGCGTCGTCATCCACTCCGACGATCAGGACGGCATCCAGCGCCTGAATCAAGAGGCTGCCAAGGCGCAGGCCGCGGGCAAGCGGATCGGGATCGACATTCCCGATGGCAAGGTCATCGGCTGGTTCACCTATAACGCCGCCAAGGCCATGGGCATCGCGGACGAGACGGGCAGCCTGGAAACGGGCAAGGCGGCAGACGTGGTGCTTTGGAACGGCAACCCCCTCTCGGTCTATTCGCGGCCCGAGAAGGTGTGGATCGACGGCGCGCTGATGTTCGACGCGAACGATCCGAAACGCCGGCCCGTCAGCGATTTCGAACTCGGCCAGCCCGGCGCGGGAGACGTGAAATGAAGGCCATAGCCAGCGCAATCGCGCTTTCCATCGCTCTCGTTTCGCCCGCCCTTGCGCAGGATCTGGCGATCACCGGCGCGACCGTGGCCACCGGCGACGGCAGCGAACCGATCGAGAATGCCACCGTCGTCGTGCGCGGCGGAAGGGTGGTGGCCGCAGGCAGCGGCGTGGCCGTGCCCGCCGGGGTCCCGGTCATCGACGGTACCGGTAAATGGGTCACGCCCGGCCTGTTCTCCGCCGTCACCGATCTGGGCCTGTGGGATGTCGGCGCAGTCAACGAAAGCGACGACCGCGAGGCGGAGGCTTCGCCCTTCTCGGCATCGCTCGACATGTCGGTCGCGATCAATCCGGCCTCGCAGCACATTCTCGTCAGCCGGATGGGCGGGGTCACGCGGGCCACCGTGATCGGCCAGCCGGGCAGCTCGATCTTCTCAGGCCAGGGCGCGATCATCGATCTGGGTGCCGATGCCAATGCCGTGACCAGGGCGCGCGCGTTTCAGTTCATCAATCTGGACGAAACCGGCGCGCGGCTTGCGGGCGGCAGCCGCACGGCGGCGCATGCGCTGCTGCGCAACGCGCTGCGCGAGGCGCGCGACTATGGCAACCGTTCGGGCATCGCGGGCAGCGCCTCGCGTCCGGGTGCGGTGCGCACCGGCGACGATCTGCCGATCGACCCGCGCATGGTGGATAACGAGACCGAGCGCGGCGAGGACGTGCTGCTGACCCGCTTCGACGCCGCCGCGCTGGTGCCGGTGGCGAACGGAACTCAGCCGCTTTACGTGCAGGTCGATCGCGCTGCCGACATCCGCTCGGTGCTGGCGCTCAAGCAGGAGTTTCCGCAGCTCGACCTCGTGCTGGTCGGCGTCCACGAAGGCTGGCTGGTCGCCCGCGACATCGCGGCGGCGGGCGTACCCGTGGTCGCCTTCGCGCTGGATGACCTGCCTGTGGCGTTCGAGGAACTGGCGGCGACACAAAGCAATATCGGCCGGATGAAGGACGCGGGCGTGACGGTCGCCATCGGCCCCTTCACCGACGATTTCCAGCCGCGCTTCGCTCCGCAATTCGCGGGCAATCTGGTGGGTCTGCAGAAGGTCCCCGGCGCAACCGGCCTGACATGGGGCGAGGCTTTTGCCGCCATCACTTCGGTCCCGGCCAGGATCGCGGGCATGGAAGGGGAAGCGGGCGTGCTCGCTCCGGGTGCGCATGGCGACGTGGTCATCTGGGACGGCGACCCGCTGGAGATCTCCTCCGCGCCGCAGCGCGTGTGGATCGACGGGGTGGAACAGCCGCTCGACAACCACCAGAGCGCATTGCGCAATCGCTACCGCGACCTCGATCGCAGCGACCTGCCCAAGGCCTATGACTGGTAGATGAGATGCCGACCGGCGCGGAATGTCACCGCGCCGGTCACGCCTTGCCGCCCGCCCCCGCCAGCCCGGTGCGCATGTCCATGCCGCTGGGGTGCTGGTAAAGCTGCAACCCGAATTCGGGCAGGATGGCGATCAGATGATCGAAGATGTCCGACTGGATCGTCTCGTACTCGCCCCACACGGTCGTATCGGTAAAGCAATAGATTTCCAGCGGCAGCCCCTCCGGCTCGGGCGGTAGCTGGCGGACCATCACCGTCATGTCGTCGCGCACGCGCGGATGCCGCTCCAGATAGGCGCCGACATAGGCCCGGAACGTGCCCATATTGGTCAAACGGCGGGCGTTGACGGGGCTGTCCCCTGCATTCTTCGCGTTCCATTGCGCCAATTCGGCCTGCTTGCCCTGAATATATTCGTCCAGGATGCGAAACCGGCGAATGTCCCGGCTTTCCTCGTCCGACATGAAGCGGATCGCGCTCTGGTCGATATGGATCGCACGCTTGATCCGGCGCCCGCCCGCCTCCTTCATCCCGCGCCAGTTGCGATAGCTTTCAGTGATGATCTTGTAGGTCGGGATCGTCGTGATCGTCTTGTCGAAGTTCTGCACCTTGACCGTGTGCAGCGCGATGTCGATCACGTCGCCATCGGCGTTCATCGACGGCATCTCTATCCAGTCGCCCACGCGCAGCATGTCGTTCGACGCGATCTGGACCGATGCGACCAGCGACAGGATCGTGTCCTTGAACACCAGCAGCAGCACCGCCGCCATTGCCCCCAGCCCCGACAGCAACAAGAGGGGCGAGCGGTCCATCAGCGTCGCGATCGCGAGGATCACCGCCCCGGAATAGACCGCGATCTTTACGACCTGCACATAGCCCTTGATCGGCCTGTTCTTCGCCTCGGGCCGGCGCGCGTAAAGCTCGTTTACATAGGACAACGCCCCGCTGATGGCGAAGGCGATGAACACGACGATCAGCGCGTTGCAGACATTGTGGACGACGACAATGACCTTGGGCGGCAGGTTCGGCACGAGATTGATGCCATTCCCAATGATCAGCGCCGGAACGACATTCGCCAGCCGCGCCGCCGCCCTGTCCGCTGTCTTGGTCCGCCGGTCGAGGAACGGCGCGGCAAGGCGCAGCAGAACGCGCTTGATCAGGAAATTGACGATGACCGCCGTCAACGCCAGCAGGGCGAGGCCTATCGCCGACTGCGCCCAGAGCGGCTGTTCGTAGAAAAGCGTGGTAAGTTCGGACATGTCGGGGGCGGATGCCCGAAACACCCGCCCGCTTCAACCCGTGCGGTAGCGGCGCTTACTCTTCGACCGCTTCAATCCGGGCGAGCATCGTCTCCACCTCGACCTGTCCGCCGACGCTGGCGGAAAGGTCGCGCACCGTTCCGTCGAAGGGTGCGGTCAGCGCGTGTTCCATCTTCATGGCTTCCAGCACCATCAGGCGCTGGCCCGTAGTAACGGTGTCCCCCTCGGCCACGTCGAGAGCGATGACCTTGCCCGGCATGGGGGCCAGGATCGCGCCATCGGCGGCCGAATGGTGGCCGGTGCCGTCTGGTCCACGAACCGAAAAACTATAAGTGTGTCCACGATCCGTAACGAAGATCTTCTGCTCCGCAGTCATGGTGGCGCAGACGCCGAAGGACGCCTCATGATTCCGACTGTCGCCGGAGACAGCCTGGCCTCCTTCGTAAAGTGTAACCTCTTCTCTCACCGGGCTGTTCAAGCGGAATCCGAACAGACCAGATCGTAGTTGGCCCTCGGGCGTCCAAGCGCCTTCCCAGTCCAGTTGGTCCCGTCGAAACCGGCGCGCCGCCGCATCAATTGCAGTCCCTCCGGCCCTCTCAGCCGGAAGCAGCGCATCGCCTTTTCGCTCGATCAGCCCGGTATCCAGTTCCGCGTCGCGAAATTCGGGAATGTCCAGACATTCGAAGAGGAATCCCTGATTAGTCCGCAACGGAGCGACGTAACTATTGTCTAATGCGTTGAGCATAATGTCGATCGCATCGGCGCGACCCTCACCATGAACCACGATTTTGGCGATCATCGGATCGTAATGAGGGCTGACAATATCTCCTTGTTCTACGCCCGTTTCGATGCGGACACGGTGGTCCAGTTCCATGTCTCCAATACGCCCCGGGCTAGGCAAAAACCCCTTCGCCGGATCCTCCGCATAAAGCCGCGCCTCGATCGCCCAGCCGTTGATCGACAGCTCGTCCTGCTTCAGCGGGATCGGCTCGCCGCTCGCAACGCGGAGCTGCCATTCAACCAGATCGACGCCGGTGATTTCCTCGGTCACCGGATGTTCGACCTGCAGCCGCGTGTTCATTTCCATGAAGAAGATGCGGTCGGCGCGTAGGCCCTCGGACGCGTCGGCGATGAACTCGATGGTGCCCGCGCCTTCGTAATCCACTGCCTTGGCAGCGCGGACGGCGGCGGCGCAGATCGCTTCGCGCGTGTCCGGATCCATGCCGGGCGCGGGCGCTTCCTCGATCACCTTCTGGTGGCGGCGCTGCAGAGAGCAGTCGCGTTCGAACAGATGGACCACATTGCCGTGGCTGTCGCCGAACACCTGCACCTCGATATGACGCGGCGAAGTGATCCATTTCTCCAGCAGCACCTCGTCGTTGGAAAAGCTGGCCTTGGCCTCGCGCCGGCAGCTTTCCAGCGCGGCGGCGAAATCGGCGGGCGCGTCCACCTTTCGCATGCCCTTGCCGCCGCCGCCCGCGACGGCCTTGATCAGCACGGGATAGCCGATCTTGTCCGCTTCGGCCGACAGGCGCTCGACCGACTGGTCCTCGCCCTCATAGCCCGGCGTGACCGGCACGCCCGCTTCGCGCATCAGCTTCTTCGCCGCGTCCTTCAGGCCCATGGCACTGATGCTGGCGGGCTTGGGTCCGACCCAGATCAGACCCGCATCGATCACCGACTGCGCGAAAGCGGCGTTCTCGGACAGGAAGCCATAGCCGGGATGTATCGCCTCGGCCCCTGTCTGCTTCACGGCGGCAATGATCTTTTCGCCGACCAGATAGCTTTCGGCGGCAGGCGACGGGCCGATATGCACCGCCTCGTCCGCCATGCGCACGTGCAGTGCCTTGGCATCCGCGTCGGAATAGACCGCGACCGTGGCGACACCCAACTCGCGCGCAGTGCGGATGATGCGGCAGGCAATCTCGCCGCGATTGGCGATCAGCAGTTTCGAGATCATTCGGGGCTCTCCGGCGCGCCCAGTTCGGCGCAGCGTTCGGTGGGTTCGACCGTGTAGGACATGTTGGTGACGCGCCACGCGCCTTCGCTGCGCGACAGCGATATGGAATCGATCCCGCAATGGGATTTCTCGCCATCGATCCAGAACGCATAGGGCACCCAGACATGCGCCATGTCGCCGCGCTGAAACACAGTGGGAATGCCCATCTTCTCGGTCAGCCGGTGCTCGTCCGGTCCTTCGCGGTCCGTCATGATCGCGTTCGATCGTACGATCAGCTTGGGATCCGCGGGATCCATCAGATTGTGGATGAAGATCGTGCCTTCAGGCGCCAGCACTTCGCGAAAGCCTTCCCCATCGGCGGTGCCAAGCCTGTCGAACAGCGCGTTGATGGTGGCCAGAATGGCGGTGCGATCGTCGCCTTCCATCGGCGGCGGCACGGAAGCGGTCGCGGACAGGACAAGGGCGGAAGCAAACAGCGCAAGCGTCATGGCGATCACATCCTGAAAATGCCGAACGCAGCACGCTCGGTAATGGGCGCCTCAAGCGAGGCGGCAAGCGCCAGGCCCAGCACATCGCGGGTCTGCGCAGGGTCGATCACGCCGTCGTCCCACAGGCGGGCGGTGGCGTAATAGGGATTGCCCTCGTCCTCGTATTTCTGGCGGATCGGGGCCTTGAACGCCTCGGCGTCCTCCTCGCTCCAGTTCGAGGCATCGCGGTGGACCGTGGCGAGCACGCTGGCGGCCTGCTCGCCGCCCATCACGCTGATGCGCGCATTGGGCCAGGTGAACATGAACCGCGGGGAATAGGCGCGTCCGCACATGCCATAATTGCCCGCGCCGAAACTGCCGCCGATCACCACGGTGATCTTGGGCACCTGCGCGGTGGCGACGGCGGTGACCAGCTTTGCGCCATGTTTGGCGATGCCCTCCGCCTCATACTTGCCGCCGACCATGAAGCCCGAGATATTCTGCAGGAACAGCAACGGGATGCGGCGCTGGCAGGCCAGTTCGATGAAATGCGCGCCCTTTTGCGCGCTTTCGCTGAACAGCACGCCATTGTTGGCAAGGATCGCGACCGGCATGCCCCAGATATGCGCGAAGCCGCAGACCAGCGTGTTGCCATAAAGCGGCTTGAATTCGTGAAACTCGCTACCGTCGACCAGCCGCGCGATCACCTCGTGCACGTCATAGGGCGCGCGCACGTCGTCCGGGATGATCGAATAGAGATCCTCGGCGTCGAACCTGGGCGGGCGGGGGTCGCGGATATCGATTTCCTTCGCCGCGCCGGTGTTCGCGCCCAGATGGCTGACGATGTCACGCACGATGGTCAGCGCATGCTCGTCGTTTTCGGCCAGATGGTCGACTACGCCCGATTTGCGCGCATGCAGGTCTCCGCCGCCCAGATCCTCGTCGCTGATGACCTCACCCGTGGCGGCCTTCACCAGCGGCGGACCCGCCAGAAAGATCGTGCCCTGTTCGCGCACGATTACGGTCTCGTCACTCATTGCGGGCACATAGGCACCGCCCGCGGTGCAGCTTCCCATCACGCAGGCGATCTGGGGAATGCCCATGCCGCTCATGTTCGCCTGGTTATAGAAGATGCGGCCGAAATGGTCGCGGTCGGGAAACACCTCGGCCTGATAGGGCAGGTTCGCGCCGCCGCTGTCGACCAGATAGATGCACGGCAGCCGGTTTTCCCGGGCGATTTCCTGCGCGCGCAGGTGCTTTTTCACCGTTATCGGGTAATAGGACCCGCCCTTCACGGTCGGATCATTGGCGGCGATCATCACCTGCCGACCGGAGACGCGCCCGATCCCCGCGATCATCGACGCGCCGCTGACATCGGCCTCATACATGCCGTTTGCGGCCAGCTGCCCGATCTCGAGGAAGGGCGAACCGGGATCGAGCAGTCGCTCCACCCTGTCGCGGGGAAGCAGCTTGCCGCGCGCCACATGGCGTTCGCGGTGCCTTTCGGACCCGCCCAGCGCGGCCTGCGCCACCTTGGCGCGCAAGTCCTCGGCCAGAGCCCGGTTATGCGCCGCGCGTTGCTTCGCCTCGGGGCTTTCGCGATCCAGTTTCGATGTCAGAACCGGCGCAGTCATTCGGCATTACTCTCCCTTGGCATGCTCTGCTTTTTCATTATCCGGGCCTCCGGCAATCAGATAGCGATAGACGCCCACCACATTGATCGCGAGCAGGCCGATATTCTGCCAGCCGATCCCCACGCCCTCGTCATTCAGGAACCCCCAGGCGATCAGCGCGATCGAGCTCGTTACGAAGATCACGAACGCCCAGCCCGTCAGCCGCACGCCGAGGTTGAGCGAAACGAGGAAAGCGGCGAGCAGGGCGGCAGCCGCCCCATAATATTGCAAAGCGTTAAGGACGGTTTCGCTCATGAGATATCCTTCAATTGCCGGTCTTGAGTAGCTCCCGCCCAATCAACATCCGGCGTATCTCATTGGTGCCCGCGCCGATGTCCAAAAGTTTCGCATCGCGTAGATATCGCTCTACCGGCCAGTCGAGCGTGTAGCCCGCGCCGCCCAGTGCCTGAACCGCCTCGTTCGCGGTGCGGAACGCGTTTTCGCTGGCCAGCAGGATCGTGCCGGCCGCATCGAAGCGGGTAGTCTGTCCTGCATCGCATGCCTTGGCGACAAGATAGGAGTAGGACCGCGCCGACTGCAGCGCGACATACATGTCGGCCAGCTTTGCCTGCATCAACTGGAACGATCCGATCGGTTTCCCGAACTGCTGGCGCTCCTGCAGATAGGGGATCACCGTATCGAGACAGGCCTGCATGATACCAAGCTGCACGCCCGACAGCACCACGCGTTCATAGTCGAGGCCGCTCATCAGAACTTTGACGCCTTCGCCGATGCCCGCCATCACGTTTTCATCGGGCACGAAGCAATCGTCGAACACCAGTTCCGCCGTGGGGGAGCCGCGCATGCCCAGCTTCTCGATCTTCTGCCCGATCGAAAACCCGTCGAAATCCTTTTCGATCAGGAAAGTCGTGATGCCCCGCGGACCTGCATCCGGCTCGGTCTTGGCATAGACGACCAGAACGTCGGCATAGAGGGCATTGGTAATCCAGAACTTGGTGCCGTTCAGCTTCCAGCCGCCATCGACCTTGTCGGCGCGCAGCTTCATCGACACAACGTCGCTGCCGGCACCCGCCTCGCTCATCGCAAGGCTGCCGACGTGCTCGCCGCTGACCAGCTTGAGCAGATATTTGTCCTTTTGCGCGTCCGAAGCCCAGCGATGGATCTGGTTCACGCACAGGTTCGAATGCGCGCCATAGGACAGGCCGACAGAGGCACTGGCCCGCGACACTTCCTCGACCGCGATCAGATGCTCGAGATAGCCGAGGCCCAGCCCGCCCCATTGCTCGCCCACGGTGATGCCGTGCAGGCCAAGTTCGCCCATGGGCTGCCACAAATCGCGCGGAAATGCGTCTTCACGGTCGATCTGGGCGGCACGGGGCTGGATCTGCTCGTCCGCAAAGCGCGACACGGTGTCGCGGATCATGTCGGCGGTCTCGCCTAGGGCGAAATCGAAATCGGGAGTGGCGCGCATGGAATCCTCTTTTCGCCCCGCTCTGCGATCGGCAAGGCTGTTGGACGTCCCGTAGGGTGAGACAGGGGAAGGTTTCAAGCCGGAATCGCCTAAGACGCGACAAGCGCCGGCTCGAACCGGCCCCCGGCTTGCTGCAATGCTGCAGGATTATGGTTAACGGCAGGCGTTTCAGCGCCGTCACTGCCCCCAAACTTCCGCCCCATGGCGGCAAATTAGGGTTAATCGGGAACCTTCAGACGTTTGCAGTCGTCTCAAGGGTTGATATTCGGCATATATTGCATTGCAACAAACGTCTTGCGCTGCAATATTCCCTGCTTGAACGATACTGCGGATTCAGGCTTTTCCGATGGTGATGCAAAATCGTCATCCTGGCTAGTTTTCGGGGCGGCTTACCGCGAGTTTGCATGTCCACCGCCGTGATGCGCTGGAACATTGCGAAAGGTTGTTTCACGATGTCGAAATGGAAATCCCATGACGACCGATGTTGGGCAGCACATCGTTGAAGTGGCTACGGTTAACCGCCTCGACGTGCGTGCGCCTGACGGAGAAGCCAGCGCGATGAACACCCATGTGGAGATAGCGAACTGGCGGGGAAAGGCGATCCGCCCGTTCGCCCCTTCGCTTGAGCGGCTGCGATTGCAGACCTACGCGCTTATGTTCATCTGCGACTTGGCGATCATCATGGTTTCGTTCATGATCTCTGGTGCGGTGAGATCCGATAATTTCCTGCTTCCCACCGCGATGCGCCAGGCTCTGCTGCTTATGCCCATGTTCGCGGTGCTGGCACTTTATAATCGAACCTATTCGGCGCGATCGCTAACCCGCGCCAGTTTTGCCATCTCACGTGTTATTTCGGCCATTATTCTTGCCACCGGTCTGCTCCTCTTTGTGACGTTCTATGCAAAGATATCGGAAGATTTCTCGCGCATCGCTTTTACCGTCGGTACCGCTTTATCGGTTCTGCTGATGTCAGCGCTGCGCATATTCGTCGTGCGGTATGTCAGGAACAATTGGGGCCCCGGTGCACAGAATGTCCTTATCGTCGATGATGGCGGACCTGCCGTGAACGCATCGAATGCCTATTCTGTCAATGTCGGCGACAACCGCCTGGATATTCGTTTCGACAATCCCCGCGCCCTGGATCGCCTAGGCCGTTATATCGAGAATATGGACCGGGTTATCGTCAGTTGCCCAATGGAAAAGCGCAAGCACTGGGCCTTTTTCCTGCGTGCGGCGGGGATCGACGGCGAAGTCGTAACCGAGGTTGGGCGGGAGCTTGGCGCCATCGGACTGCGTCGTCACAAGAATTTCACGTCGATGATCGTATCCGCGCGGCCACTTTCGCTGCGCAACCGGGCGATCAAGCGCATCATCGATTTCAGTTTTGCCGCTATTGCCCTGCTCCTGCTTTCTCCGTTGCTTCTGCTGGTCGCACTTCTCATCAAGGTGCAGGATGGAGGCCCGATTTTCTTCATTCAGCGGCGGATGGGACGCGGAAATCGGTTTTTCCGAATGTACAAGTTCCGTTCGATGCGAGTAGCGGAGGCCGACGCCAATGGAGTGCAATCGGTCTCGCGCGATGACGAACGGATCACGCGTGTTGGTCGGCTAATACGCCAAACAAGCATCGACGAACTTCCGCAGTTGTGGAACGTCATGCTAGGCGACATGTCGATTGTGGGCCCTAGACCGCACGCGCTTGGGTCGCAGGCCGGTGACAAGCTATTTTGGGAGATCGATGCACGGTACTGGCACCGGCATTCGCTGCGTCCAGGGTTGACTGGGCTTGCGCAGGTCCGTGGCTATCGCGGCGCTACCGTTTGTGAGCTGGATCTGTCCAGACGGCTACAAGCTGATCTCGAATATATAGCTCGCTGGACCCCTTGGACCGATATTTACATCATGTTTCTGACATTTCGTGTTCTCATTCATGATAAAGCATTCTGATTCGTCCGTGTGGAACCAGACCGCAATCACAAGTACTCACATCGAAAAGCAATGGCTGTTTCTGACCGGGTTGAGACCAATGGTTTGGGAGCTAGCAGTTCTGTGAGAGGTTGGCCGTCAGAAGTGTTTGGATTTGTGAATCGTTATTTGTGTTAAACCGCCATTTAAAAGGTAAGGCATGCTATTTGTGGAATTTTTGGCTTCGGAATGAACCATATTCACCAGTCCGGCTTTAGGAATTTCCCATGCTTTATTTGATGAGGTTCATTGGCGAGGCAGCTGTCACACGCCTGCCGGTCGCATTCCGGGCGGACATGACGGAGTAGCCCTTGAATGGCTGCACTTAAAGTCATGTGGTCACGACGCGCAACTATGGCGCGATGATAGTCTACTGTGCATCGGCGTCAGCCACTCTAAAGGTTTCATCTCCGATCGAAGACGCGAGGAAAGAACGTTAGGTCACGGCTGGCGTTGTCGACGTGCTTGGCCTGGGCATGACAGGAGGGTGCAGCAGGAAATTCCGCCTGCGGTGGCATATGCCACCGACAAGTCTCCAGAGGAGATCAAAGATGAGCGGGGGAGCATGTTCCGACAAAACAAGAGAATCCGCGATAAGCGGGTAGGAGAGACTGACACCGCTATTTTTGGAGTGCTAGTCTGGAGCGATTAACCGCCGCTGCGGCAGCCGACGCGGTCTGCTCGCTCCGCAAGGATTATCCCAGGCATGCCAATTCTGTCATTCCGTTTGCCCGATATTTCTTTTGAAAGCTTCAAGTTAAGCCTCTAGATACTGCCTGCAGGATTCACGTTAATCGGTTCGGAGACGGCTTCATCATGCAGAGTGTCGGCTAAATGGTGCGCGCTTTGGAAATGCTAAAATGAGAGTTTCCCCGCCAATACCAATGAGAGACCAGCATCATCCTGTTGAAGCTGGTAACGCTGTGCCGCTGGTGTCCGTTATTATACCCATGTTGGATGCTGCAAAAACCATTGACCGGACCCTGGCGAGCGCGTGTGGCCAAAGCTTTAAACAAATCGAAATCATTGTTGTTGACGACGGTTCGTGTGACGGTTCCCTTGTTATCGCCCAAAGGCATGCGCAGGCTGATCCGCGCATCCGCGTTCTCAGCCAGCCCAATGCGGGCGTAGCCGCCGCGCGCAACAGGGGCATCGCTGAGGCACGCGGCAATTTTATCGCCCCACTCGATGCCGACGATCTATGGAAGCCGACCAAGATCGAACACCAGCTTGCTGCTATGGCCGATCCTGCGGTCGGCCTGACCTATTGCTGGTATTCGATCATCGATGCCGACGACCGGGTGCGGACAGACGATTGCCGCAGTACTGCCGAGGGCAACGTGCTCGAAGCTATGGCGATGCGCAATATCGTCGGGCACGGCAGCGGCGCGTTGATCCGGGCCAGCGCTCTACGGGAGATCGGCGGGTTCGATCCCTCCCTGCGCGCGCGAGGCGGTGAGGGATGCGAGGATTACAAGGTCTATTTCTGCATCGCGGAGCGGCATCGCTTCGCACTCGTGCGCGAATGCCTGGTTGGATATCGCGAAACGCAGGCCAACATGTCAAGCGATCCCCGCAAAGCTCTGCGGTCTCGCGATATCGTGGTGCCAGAATTCACTGAGCGGCATCCTGAACTGGAGGGTGTATTCCATGCCGGGAGGTTGCGCATTATGCGATTTATGTTGGGTCGCGCGATCCGGATGCGGAAGCCGGGCGATGCCGCATTCCTGCTGAGAGAGATGCTGCGCAGTGATGCGGTGCTGGCCGTAACCAATCTGGGCGAGTTGGCAAAAGGTCTCTATCGCAGCATATTGAGGACCGATCGGGCGCATCGCACATTTTAAGGCACGCCCCGATCGCGAAGGTTTGTGGGGAGCCCGCTGCGCAATGGTTAGGTCGCTGATCCGCAGAATTTCCGAGCGCGCATTTTCGATCGCCAGTCGCAGGCCGGCTGGACCGGTTATTCTGATGTATCACCGGATTGCCGAAGAGAGCTATGACCCTTGGGGCTTGGCCGTCAGCGCTGCGAACTTTGGCCAGCAACTCGATTGGCTTGCCGTTAATCGCTTGGTCATGCCGCTACACATGCTGATCGAACTGCATGCCACCGGTAAGCTGCCACGCAATGCCTGCGCCATCACATTCGACGATGGCTATGCGTGCAATGCGCGATTGGCCGCACCGATGCTGGCCGAGCGGTCGCTTTGCGCCACGTTTTTTCTGGCCACGCGCCTGCTCGATCCCGAACGCGAGTTCTGGTGGGACGATCTGGAACGCATCGTCACAGCCTCGCATGCAAAACGACTCGCTCTGGATGGAGAAAGGGGCCGCGAGGAATGGGAAATCGGTCCACCCAACAGCGGCGACGCACAGCGCCACCGCGATGCTCCCCCCGCGACCGCCCGGCAGGAAGCGATCGATGCGATCTGGCGCTTCCTTTTGCCGCAGTCTCCCGGCGCGATCCGGGCTCAGATAGATGATTTGCGACGGCAGGCAGCGGTAGCCCAAGGTGCGCGCGCCAGCCACCGCCCGATGTCAGCGGAAGAGGCGGCAGCCCTGCCTTTGGGAATCATCGATTTCGGCGGTCACACCCTACACCATATATCGTTGACCGATCGGCCGGCTGACGAACAGTTGCACGAGATTACGACCGGCCTCGCGGAATGCGCGGCGCTACGCGGTGAAGACATCGCGACCTTCGCCTATCCATACGGGCACTATAATGCCCAGAACGTGGATATTGTAAAAGGGCGCGGCCTAATGGGTGCATGCAGCACAGTGTACGGTCCGGTGAGACGCGGGTCGGATATTTTCGCCTTGCCGCGGATCGCAGCGGGGCCTTGGAATGCCGCCATGCTGCAGGCCATGCTGGCCAGGGTTTAATATGGAGAGGAAAATCACCGTCTCGGTCCTAATCATCGCCTACAACCAGATCGCCTATATCGATAAAGCGTTGAGATCAGCGCAAATGCAAACCGGCGCAGGCGAGATCGAGATTATCATCCACGACGATTGCTCAACCGACGGCACGCGCGAATTTATCGTCGACGCGGCCGCGCGCGACCCGCGCGTTCGTCTCGTACTTTCAGAAAGCAACAGCGCTTCGAACACGATCGTACGTCGCCCCCTCGAAATGGCGCGTGGACGCTATGTCGCGCTGTTGGACGCGGACGACTACTGGACCGTGGACAACAAGCTGGCCCGGCAAGTTCGCATCCTTGATACAGACCCCACGCTGGCAGGCTGTTTCCACAATGCATGGGCACTCGATGCCACAGCCGAGGGATACGTTGGCAATGGCGACCGGAGCAGAGCGGCGCGGCTCTGGACGTCGGAAAGCCAGCCGCGCACCATCGACCATTCGCGCATTTGGGAGGGCAACCCCTTCGCAACTGCCGCCGGGATGCTGCGCAGGAGCGCTCTCCGCGAGATCGACGAAGACTGGTACGATCAATTCTTTCTGACCGACTGGCCTCTCTATGCCGCAGCGGCCACGCATGGCGACTTGGCCTTCATCAACGAACCCGTTGCGGTCTACCAACTGCACGCGGGATCGACCTATGCTGCGCGCAGGGTACAGGATAAAATGGAGCGGATTGCCGAATTTTACAAACACACCGCCCGCGGCCTGTCCGCACGGGTATCCGCGTTCGATCCCTCGAAAGAGGCGGCGCGAGGCGCGGGATATTTCTACGGCGGACTTGCCGAGCGCCATTTTTCGAACCGCGAGTTTTCCGAAGCACTGACTTGCTTATGGCACAGTGCGCATACAGGCAGCGTCTCCCGTTCGATCGGCTGGCGTAAATGGTCTAACCTTTTGGGCAAATCACTGGCTGCTGCGAAGCGTGACATGACAGAACCAAAATCATGACGGGGAGCTCGACCTGTCGGGAAGCGATCCCTCCTCTCGACGATCCTACGCGGCGCCCGCTTTGGTCGGTTATGATCCCCACTTACAACTGCGCCCGTTACCTCGGCGAAACGCTGCGTTCGGTACTTGCGCAGGATCCGGGGCCCGACGCGATGGACATCGTGGTGGTCGACGATGCCTCCTCCGACGATCCCGCTTCGGTGGTGGAGGATCTGGGGCGCGGGAGGATCCAATTTTATCGACAGGCACGAAACCTTGGGCTGCATGCCAATCTCGCCGCTTGCCTCCGGCAGTCGCGCGGATTGCTGGTACATCTTTTGCATGGCGACGATTGCGTGTCGTCAGGTTTTTATGCCGCGATGGAAAGCGGATTTGCGGATCCCGCGGTCGGTGCAGCCTTCTGCCGCTGGCGCGTCATCGATGGGAATGGCGCCGCACTGTCGCACGCTGAAGCCGAGGCACCCTTCCCTGGCCGGCTACCGGACGCATTGGCCGTGCTGGCATCGGGACAGCGGATCGTCACCCCGTCGATTGCCGTACGGCGAAGTGTGTGGGAGCAGCTGGGCGGGTTCGACGAACGGCTGCAAAGTGCCGAGGACTGGGAAATGTGGGTGCGGATCGCCGCGCATCATGCAATCCATTACGATCCACGCGTCCTTGCCAGTTACAGGGTGCATGAAAACTCGGCTACAGCAAGGGCCATGCACAATGCCCGCGAAATGCGCGATACCCGGCGCGCAATGGACCTCTTCGCCCCCCTCCTCCCGCCGCATCGCCAGCGTCAGATCCTGCGCGGCGCTGCAAGGCTCTATGCCGCGCGATGCATCGAGCGTGGACGGGCGCTTAATCGCGCAGGGCGGTTTGCCGACGCTCGAGCCCATGCGTGCATGGCGCTGCGTTTCGTAACCGGACTGCGTACCCTGCGCTCTGCCGCCGCGATCTTCTTGCGCGTGTCATGACAGGCGGCGGCTTTTTCGGGCGCGCGCGGTCGCGCTTTCGTCACCAGCTGCTAGATCGGCTGGAAGGCATGGCAGCTAGGGCACCCTATCCAGCCCTGCCCGGCATCGGACCTGCCTCCGGCAGCAGGCCGATCGGCATCGCGATCGTCGGATGCGGCTTTGTAGCCGACTTTTATGCCGCCTGCCTGCCAGCATGGCCCATGTTGATGCTTCGCGCGGTGCATGACCGCGACGATGCCCGCGCGGCGGCTTTCGCGGGGCGTAACCCGGGGGTCACGGTCGCCAGCTTAGACGTCCTGCTGGCCGATCCGAACATCGCGATCATCGTCAATCTAACCAACCCGGCCAGCCATGCCGCCATTACGCGCGCGGCCTTAATGGCCGGCAAGCATGTATATTCAGAAAAGCCGATGGCGCTCGACATCGCCGAGGCCGGAGAGCTGGTCGCGCTGGCCCGCGCAAGGTCGCTGCACCTTGCCTGTGCGCCCTGCACAGTTTTGAGCGAGACCGCGCAGGCCATGCGTTTCGCAATCGCGCGCGGAGACATCGGCACGGTGCGGTTGGTCTACGCTGAGCTCGACGATGGGCCCGTACACCAGATGCGGCCGCAGGAATGGGCCTCGCCCCAGGGCACGCCATGGCCATGGGTGGACGAGCTCGCGACCGGCTGTACGCTGCAGCATGCGTGCTATCACCTTGGCTGGATGACGATAATGTTCGGCCCCATCGAAGCGGTGAGTGGATTTTCGCGCACCCTCGACCCAGACAAGGGACTTGGCCCAATCGCTCCTGGGCCAGATTTCTCGGTAGCCTGCGTCACCTTCCGTTCTGGGGTGACCGCACGCCTCACATGTAGCACCATCGCACCCCACGACCAGCATTTCAGGGTGATCGGCGACCGGGGCGAACTGTTCACAGATGCCTGCTGGCATGGAAAGGCACCTGTCTATCTGCGGCGGCATAGCGATACGACGATGCGCGCGGAAGGTTTCCCCGTTATTCGTCGCCATGCGCTGTTAAGGGCGCTTTTTGGGCTGCACGGCAGCCTGTCCGACCTGTCGCCACGCGCCACCTGGCGTGAGCGAATTGCCCGGCACCAGATCGATTATGCCTCCGGTATTGCCGATCTTGCCCGCGCACTGGCCGAAGGCGGGGAACCTGTCATGTCTGGCGAACGCGCGCTCGACGTAGCACGTGCGGTGATCGCTATCGATGGGGCCGGGTCGTGAAGGTGGCGGTGATCGGCGCGCGAGGCTTCATCGGTGCCCGGCTTGTGCAAAAGCTAGTTGAGGCCGGTCTTGAAACCGTTCCTGTGGGTCGCACTGGACCCGGACAACCGCCCGACATGCGCGTCGCGGATGCGCTTGACTCTAATGCGCTGACCCATGCAATTGCCAAATGCGATGCCGCCGTCCATGCAATCGCGGGCGATCCCGCTACCATCACTGGCGCGATCGCCCCGCTGCTTGAGGCCGCGCGCAGGACTGGAGTGCGGCGGATCGTCTATCTCTCAAGCGCCTCGGTCCATGGCCAGTCCCCGGCAGTGGGCACAGACGAAAGTAGCCCGCTCCAAACCGGTCAGCCCATCGCTTACAACAACGCCAAGGTGGAAGCCGAACGCCTGCTTCAAGCAACAAACGCTGCCTCCACCCCCGAAATTGTTATCCTTAGGCCCGGTATCGTACATGGACCCGGTTCGCGCTGGCTTAGAATGTTTGCGCGCGCCATGCATGATCGCAGCGCCTGCTTGGTGAATAGGGGCGACAATATCTGTAACGCCTGTCATGTCGACAATCTGGTTGAGGCGGTGCGTCTTGCCCTCACCGTACCGCAAGCGGCTGGAGAAGCCATTTTCATCGGCGATGACAAGGTCGTGCGCTGGCGCGACCTTTACGAACCGATTGCGGCGGCAATGGGCCGTTCACTCAACGATCTGCCGGATGCGCCCGAACCGTTTGACGATGCCATTGAGGAGCGCCGCGTCAGTCGCTTGTTGCGCCGCATGTTTAATCGCTATTCGCCCCGCATCAGCGCAGAGTTGGCGTTGCTTCAATCTTGCCAAGTCCGCCTGCCCCAAACAAAAGCCAAGCGTCTGCTGGGCTATGTTCCTCCCGTGTCGTTGGCGCAGTCGAAGCGGGATGCTGAACGCTGGCTCCGCACCGAAAGGCCGTGGATACGTTCATGAACGCGGCACTGGACGAGACGGTCGCAGTGGTGATCCCCACCTACAACCACGCGCATTTCCTTGGCGCGGCGATCGAAAGCGTCTTGGAGCAGAGCCGACCTGCGGACGAGATCGTAGTGGTCGACGACGGATCGCGCGACGACCCGAGCAGCGTGGTCGCGAATTATGCCGGCGTGCGTCTCTTGCGCCAAGCCAATGGAGGACTTTCCGCCGCGCGCAACCGGGGCATTTGCGAAACATCTTCTCAATTGATCATATTCCTTGATGCCGACGACAGGTTTAAGCCGGATACCATCGCTCTTTCTCTGGAAACCCTGCGCAACAGTCCACATGCCGCATTTTCCTATGGTGGATATGAACTGGTCTATCCCGACTGCCGCCACCGCGCGACTTTCTATCCAGTCCCCCCGGATTCCTTCGGGGCCTTTCTCGAAATGAATCCTGTGGGCATGCATGGCACGGTCCTCTATCGGCGCAAGATGCTGGAGGAAGCTGACGGATTCGACCGTTCGCTTGCCGCTTGCGAGGATTACGATCTCTATCTCAGGATCGCGCACCGTCATCCGATCGCCTGCCGACCCGAGGTGCTGGCGGAATACTGGCAACACGGCGCAAACATGTCGCACGATCCGGCCTTCATGCTCCGCTGGGTGTTGCAGGTGCTTGAGGCACGGCGCGAGGATGCCGCCGCCGCAGGACTGGTGCAGCACCTCGACCGGGGCATCGTCTGGGCAAAAGGCTATTACGTCAGAAGCTGGTTCGGACAACTTAAAAGCGCGTGTCGGCGAAGGAGTGGCGACCGGCGCGCTATCGTCAGGCGCGGCATCGCGCTCGCCCGGCTGGCACCGATCGCCATGCTGGAGATTGCAGGGGGGCACATCCGCGAGCGATCGCGCGGGGGCCCTAATCAAGCACTTCGACGAAATCCGGGGTCGGAGCAACCATGACAGGTCCCGCCATAACGGCCATTATTATCTGCCTAAACGGAGAGCGCTTCCTGCGGGAGGCGATCGCCAGTATCCTTGCGCAGGACGATGCCGACTGGGAACTGATCATCGTCGATGACGGGTCCAGCGACGCAACCGCTGCCATCATTGCCGAAGCGATGGCGGCCGACGTCCGAATCCGCACCGCGTGCCACCCGGAGCATGCCAATATGGGGATGAGCGCATCGCGCAACCTCGGCATCGCCGAGGCGCGCGGACACTATGTCGCCTTCCTCGATGCCGACGATGTATGGATGGCCGACAAGCTTTCGACGCAGCGCGCCATACTCGATGCCGATCACTTACTCGCCATGGTCTATGGCCGTACAAAGATATGGCATAGCTGGCAAAGCGGTCGCGATGCCGACGATTTCTACTACGATCTAGGCGTGGAGCCGGGGCGGGCCTATGACCCTCCTCTACTATTTGAACAACTGATGGAAAACCGCTGCCAGAGTCCAACCAGCTGCGGCAGCCTGATCCGGCGCGACGCGATCCTTGCCACCGGTGGATTCGATCCCGCATTTCGCCAAATGTTCGAAGACCAAGTGTTCTATGCGCGCTTGCTGGCGCAGTTTCGGGTCCATGTGTCCGATAAATGCGTCGCGCTCTATCGCAGTCATGTCGATGCTTGCACTGCCCAGATGGGAGACGGTTTGCCATCCGCTGCTGCCCATCTGCGCTACCTTGCTGCCACACTCGCCTATCTGAAGGGGAGGCATCTGGCCTCGCGCCCGATGCTGCGCGCGGTCACGAACGCGCGCCGCCGGGTTCTCGCTCAGATGTCGAAGCAGCTTATCCGGCAGTCGGGCCAGACATTACTGGCCAGGGTGCGCCGCCATGGCTGATCCACCAATTAGCACTTCATCCGCTCCTGCGGTCTCGATCCTTATGCCGTTTCTCGACCCCGGACCCTATATTGGTGATGCGATCGCATCGGTGCAGGCACAGACCTTCGCCGACTGGGAATTGCTGCTGATCGACGACGGAACGCGTGATGGAAGCCTTGCGTTAGCACAGGAATCGGCAGAAACCGATCCCCGTATTAGTGTGTTGCCGGCACTCTCCTCGGGACCGCTGGGCCCGGCAGCCGCGCGCAATCGCGCCCTGTCCGCGGCGCGCGGGCCGCTTGTTGCCTTCCTTGATGCAGACGACTTGTACGAACCCGGCATGATCGCGCGCCATGTTGAATTGATGGCGCGATTTCGGCAGGCGGCCATGGTCTATGGCCCGACGTATTGGTGGCATCCTGACGATCCTGCCTCGGACCGGATCGAGAGCATGGGCACCTTGACCGGACGGCTACACGAAGCGCCAAGCCTACTCATCTCGGTACTGCTGCTTTGCGAAAGCCCGGTGCCCTGCACCTGCGCCGTGACGATCAGAAGCGATATTCTGCGCAAGGCAGGCGGTTTCGATGAAACTTTCCGACTATACGAAGACCAGACCGCTTGGGCGCACATCATGCTCGACTATCCGGTCTATATCGATGACGCGAATGCGGCCCGATATCGCCAGCACTCCAAATCCGTTTCAGCCCGGGCTAGCGCGGCCGGGGACTATTATATGCACGAGAGGCACCCCGCAAGGTTTCGGTTCCTGGAATACGTGGATTCGCTGGCGCGTGAACACCCGCACGAAGCGCGCATCAGGTGGGCCAGCCGAAAGGCGCGCTGGCGCATGCAGCATCAGGGACGAGCATGGTACAGGGCGTGGCGCCGCTTGCGCCGCGCGGGCCTTAAGCTGGCGGGCAGACCGGGCGGATCCTTCCACCGCCCGCCTTCCCCAGCCAAGGGTTAATCCCCGGTTCGCTCCCGTTCCCATGCAAGTCGCGGACGTATAAGGCCCGGCCAGACGCCATACCAGCCAAAACGATCGCCATCATGGTCCATCACATCGATCTCAAGCAGTCGGGGAAGAAGCAGAGGGTCGCTGCCGATTTCGCGGATCTCCAATCCCACAACATGCAGCCCGTCATTCAAAATATCGCGAGGCACATGGCACTTTAGCCGATAAGTTCCAGCGGACCATTTGGAAGGTTCTTCGGGCGGACTCACCGAAAAGATAAGTTCACCGCCCGCATTGCGCAGCATGATTGAGGGGTGGACCCGCGGGTCGTGCCCGCCCTCCTCCGGTGCGATTCGGATGTTGAATTCCACCACGATGTCGGTTTTCACATGGATCGGGTCGCCCACCGCACCGGCGCGCGGACGCGCCGATGCGCCCAGCACAGACACCCGGCCCGACACGGGCGCGCTCTGCGGTTCGAAAAAGGTCGGGTTGCGGTTTCCACCCGGATGCGCCTGCAGGTAGCGGTGGACGATCCTTCCGGTGGGCCCGTCGTCAACTATCTCACCCTTGTCGATCAGGATTGCCCGCTCACACAGCGAACGAATCGCGGTAAGGTTGTGGCTTACGAAGATGATCGTACGGCCTGATGCCGAAAAGCTATTCATCCGATCGAGGCATTTCTGCTGGAAGGCGAGGTCGCCCACTGCAAGTGCTTCGTCTACAAGCAGGATCTCGGTCTCAAGATGCGCGGCCACCGCGAAAGCAAGCCGCATATACATTCCGCTGGAGTAACGCTTGACCGGTGTGTCCAGAAATTGCTCAACGCCCGAGAACGCCACGATCTCGTCGAAACGGCTGGCTACTTCCAGCCGCGACATGCCAAGCAGCAGGCCGTTCAGAAAAATGTTGTCGCGCCCGGTCAGTTCTGAATGGAAGCCCGACCCGACTTCAAGCAGCGAACCCACCCGGCCATTGAGGTAGATCCGGCCCGTCGTGGGCGGGGTAATGCGCGACAGGATCTTGAGAATCGTGCTTTTGCCTGCACCATTGTCGCCGACCAGCGCTACGCTTTCGCCATGCCGCAAGTCGAATGACACGTCGTGAAGCGCATCGAACCAGCCGGTGTCGATATTTTCACGGCCGCGGATTTGCGCCAAGCGGCTCGCCATAAAGCTGCGCAGGGTTTCATGCGCCCACAGCCCCCGGCGATAGCGTTTCGACACATGCTCTGCCCGGATCGCGAAATCGCCCATTACAGGATATCCGCCAGCCTGCGTTCCAGCACGCCGAACAGCAGCAGGCCACCCACGAACATCAACAGTGCCGATCCGACCGAGACCCCTAGCGCAAGCGGTGACGGCAACGGAGTACCCAGCAGCGCTGCACGGAACAGTGTGACCTGCCCCGCCATGGGGTTTAGATAATAAAGCAGGGCCAGTGGTTCCGATCCGCTAAGCGGAGGATAAGCGACAGGCGTCGCCAGCAGTCCAACTTGCGAAATGATCGGAACAAGCTGCCTGAGGTCGCGGAACATCACGTTCAGTGCGGCCAGCGCCGCGCCAAGCCCGGCCGCAGCCATCAGCGTAATTAAGATAGCCACAACCGCCAGCAGGATCCGCGGCGAAAGCCAGATACCGCCATACGGGGCGAACAGTGAGATTAGCAGGATCAGCAGCACCAGCGCAATTAGGAAATCGATAACGCTGGTAACCACGGTCGAGAATGGCAGTAAAAGGCGGGGAAAATAGATCTTGCCAATCATTTCGCGGTGGTTGTGCAGGCTATTTGCCGCGCTAGTCACGGAATGTATGAACAGGTTCCACAGGATCAGCCCGGCAAGGCCGAACAGCGGATAGGGAATATTCCCCGTATCCACCTTGACGAAGCGTCCGAATACCACCCAGAAGATAGCAACCATTATCAGCGGCTGAAACAGCGCCCACAGGACGCCAAAGAAGGTCTGCTGGTAGCGCACCTTGATGTCGCGCCGCGCAAGGAAAAGCAATAGATCGGCCCGCCCCCACACGGCGCGCAGGCCAAGATCTGGAAAATGGCGCTCGGCGTCGATCCAGGTTTTAGTGCCGCGCCCCGGCCGGTTGATTGCCATGCGTCCTTAACATCCCTCGCTCTGCTTGATACAGACGAAACCGGGTCGGCCGTCAATGGCCGGTCTTGTGACAGGGGCCGCTACCATGGGAAGAGTCCACGATACATTGCGGGCGGTGCGGCGTCGATCACCCCCTGCGCTGCAGCGACTGCTCTATCGGTGCCGGTCGGCCGCCACGTCCGAGCCGCTGTCGCGCAATTTCGGTTGGGAACGGGGAACGCCTGTCGACCGGCTGTATATCGAAGAGTTTGTGGAGGCGAACGCTGACTGCATTCGTGGCTGCGTACTCGAAATTGGCGATGCGGTCTATTCGCGGCGGTTCGGCGGTTCGGCCATCAGCCGGCAGGACGTGCTGCATGTCGATAAGGACTCACCAGAGGCAACGATGGTGGGCGATGTGTGCGATCCAGATGTGCTGGAATCCGGTGCATTCGACTGCATCATTTTCACCCAAACCCTGCATCTTCTATTTGACGTGCAGCAGGGTATACGGCAGCTTTACCGTGCGCTAGCGCCGGGCGGCACCCTGCTCCTGACCGTGCCGGGCATTTCGCCGATCGATCCCTTTGCCTGGAAGGACTGCTGGTACTGGTCGCTGAGCTACGCCAGCGTAAAGCAACTGCTAAACCAAAACTTCGGTCACGACAATCATGCGATCGAAACATTTGGCAATGTCTATGCGGCTACCGCCTTCCTGCATGGTGCTGTTCTCGAGGAAGTCGAACTCGCGGCCCTCAGGAAACCCGATCCGGGCTATCCCGTGGTGATTTGCGCCCGCGCCATGAAGCCCGCGACTGCACAGGCGTGATCGCGTGACGCGGCGTATTGCCTTCGTCATCAATTCCATCGGCAGTGGGGGGGCCGAGCGTGTGCTCGACATCATTCTGCGCGGACGCCCGGAATGGGCGGCGCGGTATGAAGTGCATCTAGTACTTCTAGACCAAGAGCCGGAAATGCGCGCCATGGCTCCCGTCGACGGCAAACATGTGCTGAACGGGCGCGGCAGCCTGGTGCGCAGCATCGTGCAACTCCATGCGCGGCTTGACTCGCTCTCGCCGGATCTCGTCGTCTCGTTTCTGATCCGGTCGAACCTTGCGGCTGCGTACTGGCGCTGTCGCCGGAGCAAGGCGGCGGTGATCGCGTGCGAGCGGATGCACGTCAGTTCACATCTCGCGGGCCGCTACCGGCCGGCGGTCAGGGCAATTCTGCGGCTTGCGCTGCTGCTTGGCTATCGCTGTTGCAACCGCGTGCTGGCCGTCTCGCAGGGCGTGGCGGATGATCTGCATGACCATTTCGGCGTGCCGGAGGCTCATTTGTCGGTGGTGCCCAATCCCTATGATCCGACCGCAATCGCGGCCGCCGCGCAGGTTGACCCTGTGCCCGGGATGCCGGCGAATTACATCGTCGCTGTTGGCCGGATGGTGCCGGCAAAGAATTTGGCCGGGTTGATAGATGCCTATTTAATGGCCAACCCCCCGTACGAGCTCGTCATCTTGGGTGACGGACCAGAGAGAGGCGCACTGGAGCGACAAATCCGGGTCAAGGGGCTGAATGGGCGGGTACACATGCCCGGCCATCTCATCGATCCACTTCCAGTCGTGTCACGTGCGCGCTTCCTCGTCTCAGCGTCGCGCAACGAGGGCTTTCCCAATGCCGTCGCTGAGGCGATGGCCCTACGTCTACCAGTGCTTTCGACTGATTGCCCTTCCGGGCCCGCGGAACTGCTGGTGGGCTCTGCCGGCGGAACCGGTACAGTTGTGAGGGCAGAAGCAGGATTATTGGTGCCGATGGATGACACGAGGGCGCTTGCGCAAGGTATTGCCCTTCTTTCCAGCGATCCGCGCTTGCGTGAAGAGCTTGGCGAGGCGGCAGGCAGGCGTATCGGCGATTTCCCCCAAGACAGGATCGTCGCACAATACTGGCACATTCTGCGCAATATGCTCGACCGCTAGGGCCGGTTTTCCTCGTCGAAACCGATTTCCTCGATCAGCTGTTCATATTTTTCAACCATTCCTGCATGTGTGAATTGCATCAGCGCCGAGGGAGAAAGGGCCGGCCGGAACGCTGCGTGATGTTGGTGCGCCATGATCTTGGATATGGCGGCAATGTCGCCCACTTTGAAATAGCAATGATCAGCGAGACCAAATTCTCGATGCTGCGGAAGGTCCGATAGCGCTATAGGGATTCCGGTGTTCAGTGCTTCGAGCACGACAAGCCCAAACCCTTCCATCTGCGACGGATGGATAAAGAGCGAAGCATTGCGATAAAGCTGCACCAATTCATCGCCAAAACGCGACCCGGCCAGCACGACGCCGTCGTCAACTAGATCGGTGAAAACTTCATGATCGCCCACGCCAGAGCCCACGATAACCAGGGGCATGGCTTCCTTCCTCAGTGCCTGCCGGGCGCAGACAAGGTCGTGGAAGCGCTTGGTTCTGTCGAAACGGCCGACGGCCAGCAGATATCGGCCTGGTTGAACGCCCAGCTCATCGAAAACGCCGGCACCTGCCCCGTCAGGATCCAGCGGCGGGTCAAGACCGTGTGGAATGGCATGGAAGCGAGCTGTATGGCGCGGATAACGGGCGCTGATATCTTGCAGACCCGCTTGGCTGACGCAAACGACGGCGTTGGCAAAGCGGCAGCTCAGATTTTCGCCGAGTTTCAAGCCAGCAGCGATCGGCCAGCTCCACTTGGGGCGATCATAATCACGCGCATGAATTGTGACGATCACCCTCATGCCAAGCAGGCGCGCCAGCGGAGTCCATAATCCGGGCCCAATAGCGTGGATATGCAATATCCGCGGACGCACGTTGAGGCTGGCAGCAAGGATCGCGAACAGCGTGTGCAGAAAAGCCTCGGCTGCCCGCCGCTTCGGAGCCCAGATTGGGCGGACCGTCAGATTGGGTGGCAAGCTGGCATTTTCGTGATGATAGGCGTTCCGCTGGTAGATGGTAATGTCGAAATCCGGCCGCTTGCTCGCCAAGGCAGGATAGAGGTTGCGGCAGTGGGTTTCGATCCCGCCAATCACATTAGTCATGCCGCGCAGACCGACAACGGCTATGCGGGGCATTGCCGCCACCTCCCGATCGCGCTGATGCGTTGACCCATCACAAATTCCGTCGCCTATACCAAAAATCTGGCTTCACTGCCATGACGATGGCGAACTACGCTGTCGATCAAAACATTTCCTGCGTGCCATTTCAGTACTTCTGGCAGTGATCTGCCAGATACAAACGCAAACCACATCCTTGTCATCGCGGTCGACAACGGATTGGGGGGGGGGCAATTCTATAAGGTAGATACTACAGGAAGTGGCGGTTTGACGTTGTGTAAAACCGACTAGAACAATCCGACCATTATAGGCATGCGCGGGTTACGCCGCTGTTTACCATTTGCCGACACCCTTCGGTAATGCAATCTGGCCACAAATTGGCCCATGTCCAGCGAACGCATTGTGTCATCCCCGGTCCGGTCCGCCAGTGTGCTGGCGATGGCCTTCATACTAGTATCTTGCGGTGGCGATGGCGAAGTGCGGTCGAGCAAAACCACGTCCGTAACCGGCGCGACCGAAAGTGCCACCGGATCTTCGTCGCCGGTCACCGTTGCGGCAACGCCGACAACCGAGTCTTCCTCGACCTCGTCGTCCACCCACAAACCGGCGCCTACGCCCATCATAGCGCCGGATAGGGCGGTGCCCCGTTTCGCGATGCCAAATATCGCTCCCCCCGCCTTGCCAAACTGGCTGGCCTATGAAACGCCCCAGACAATATACAGTACCGATCACAGCGTCGATGTTTCGAAAATTAAAATCGAAGGCGGCGCCATCTTGCTTCGTGCAGACGAAGTATCATCACTAGTGATGAGCAATATTGTCGCGCGCGATTTCGGACCAATCATGCGCGGGCGCTCCCTCGAGTACATTACGGTCGATAGAATTGCAGCCTCAAGGGCGAAGGCCAATAAGACCTATGGAATGGGCATCATCAACACCACCGGTGGGTTTCTGACGGCCGTCATGCAAGATCTCGTCTTCCAAGGCGACACCGCCTCGCCCGCCCCAAATGCGGCGGAAGCATGGGCGGCCATCGCACTGAAGGGGAAAACCAGCGCCGATACCGGCAATTTCACTATCGACCGGTTCGACTTTCGCGATCTGTGGATGGCATCGGGCAGCCAATACGAAAATGTTGATGGAATTTCGACGGAGCGCGGATACAGCGGTACTATCCAAAATGGTCGCATTGTCAACGCCAGCGACGCCTGCCTTGACATCAAGGGTGATGTTACGGTCGACAATGTCTATCTCGAAAATTGCCGCGAAGGCATTAAGCTGTGGTCGTCGCAATCGCACGGTCTCATCGAGATGGGAACGCACCGCTTCGCCGCAATTATTGCCAAGGGGGGAAGTAGCAATGCCTCATCAGTCTATATTGAAACCTTGGTTCTAACAGGGGCTCCGACGGTGCCAGCTTTTCGAGCCGAAGGCGGACCCGTTACGCTGACAATTGGCACGCTGGTTGCCGACCCGAATCAGGTGCTCAACGCCAGCAGTTCCTACGCCGGATCGTCGGTAAAGGTTCTGAACAGGATCGATATTTAGGACTGGACGGTCTGCGAACCCCATAAACTGTCGATAAATCTGATAGACCAAAGACGTCTACATCTATAGATTGACAATGCTGCAGCAGCGAGATGGCTTGCACTGCGCATGTCCGCTCGCGTAATCGGGCCCGATTTGGGCCTAAAGGGTTACGCCCCTTGCCAGAATGCCCTTTCGATAGCAGCTTCGCTTCCATGACTAAATTCCGCATCGGGCCATGATCCTTGATTCACGATAGCGAAAACACACGCGAGGGCGGCATGATGCCAGACTACGCCTTCGACACGTATAATGACGAAGGCGGTGCGAAGAACCTTATCGATTTTCGTGCCATCGGCGATGCGTTGGCACGTCGTAAATGGTCGGCGCTGACGGCGGTTGTGATCGTACTTGCCGCCGTGGCCTCGATTTTCCTTTTTAGCGACAAGCGTTTCGACGCGGTTGCTCTTGTCGGTCTCGAACGCGAGCCAGAACGTATAATCAACACGCCTGGCGACGGTAGTTCGAACGTTCTGATCGACATGCCGTCCGTCGATACCGAGGTGACGATACTGCTGTCGCCGGAAGTGGTGCGTCGGTCGGTCGAAACCCATAAGCTGAACGAAGATGCAGCATTCGTTAACGCAGCAACAAATGGAGAGAAGTCGGCTCCGATCTCGGTAGGCGAAGCGACCGACCGCATCCTCACCAAGCTGAGCGCGCAGCGTCAGGGTGCGTCTTACGTGATCGAAGTGATATATAGCTCTAGCGATCCGGAAGTAGCCGCACGCGTCGCCAACGATATCGTTGAGGCTTATATCAATCGACAGGTCATTTCGGCGGAGTCGGTTCGCACCGGTGACATCTCCGTTCTGGAAGGTCGGCTTGAAGGCCTCCGCAACGACGTGATCGAAGCCGAAAGCGCGGTCGCCCGCTATAAAGCCGCGAACAGCCTCGTTACAATCGGCGGCGATGGAACCGCGGTGCAGGACGAGATCGGCAATCTCAACATGCAGCTTGCGCAGGCGCGCGCGCAATTAGCCGTTGCTCAGGGACAGGCACAGGCCAACTCGAACGACGCGGGCACCATGGTCAGCAGTTCCGATCTTATCAGGAACCTGCGGCTCCAAGCCGCGCAGCTTTCTGCCGAAAGCGCCAAACTGGCGGAACGCTATGGTCCCAATCATCCCGAACGGGTCCGCGTGGAAACTCAGCTTGCCTCAATTAAAGCCGATCTCAAGCGCGAAACCTCGCGGATGCAGCAAGGCATAAGGGACGATGTCTCCATAGCCAGCAATCGCGTTGCCGCGCTCGAATCGGCGCTGAACCGCGCGGAGGGTCGGTTGGTTTCCGGCAGCAATGCCTCGGTGCGCCTGAACGAGCTTGAACGCGTGGCGCAAAGCGCGCGCGATCTTTATCAGGTTTTCCTCGAACGCTATCGTTCCGAATTGGCGACATCGGGCACCGAAAAGAGCCAAGCATATGTAATTGCCAAGGCGGCGGCGCCCCAGTTGCCGTCCTCGCCCAATCCGATCGTGTTCGCCCTTATCGCACTGCTCGGTACGGTTGCGGCGGGCGGCGCTACGACCTTCTTCCTTGAATTGCGTGAAAAGGGCGTGATGGTTCGCGATGACGCTGAACGTCATTTCGGCATTCCGGTAATCGCCGCGATCCCAAATCTCGCGACTGTCAAGGATATGCCCTTCAAAGGCGGGCAGACTTTCGATATCGCCAACTACGTCGTCAACAATGACGGGTCGGTCTTTAACGAGGCATTCCGCAGCATTCGCACCGCGATGCGCGTGGGCCAGCCAAAGCAGCTTGCCAAGATTGTTGTGATCACGTCGACATCCTCGGGTGAAGGCAAGACCACCTGCTCGATCTGCCTCGCGCGCACCACCGCCATGGCCGGTATCAAAACCCTCCTCATCGACGCCGACACGCGGCGCACCGCCACCAGCCGCACTATGTCTTTGGGGAGAGAAATCGGGCTGCTGGATGTACTCGACGGCAGCGCCACCTTGGATGACGCGTTGCTTCTCGACGAGTCCACCGGCATGTATCTGCTGCCGCAAAAGGTGCGCGGCATTCCAAACCTTGACGCACTGCAGAGCACACGAATGGAGGAACTTCTCGAACGATTAAGGGCGCGCTTTGATTTTATCGTCATCGATACGGCGCCGGTGTTGCCGGTTGCGGAAACGAAGGCGTTGGCCGCGATGGCAGACGTAACTCTGTTGGTCGTGCGCTGGCGGCAGACCAAAGTGCGGAACGTGCAGATGACTATCCAGCAACTTCGTCGCGCCGATGCGACTCTGCTAGGTACGCTGCTAACCCAAGTTAATCTCAAGGCCACCGCGATGCTCCGCAAAGATGAGATGTATTACGAACCGTATTACCAGCCCCCAGCGCAGTAAGCATCAGGGCAAACCGGTTAAATTGCCTGCCCGGCTGAGGCTGATACGAGGGTAGGGCGTTTGCTTTCTTGGCCATGCGGACGGTAGAATGTCGCACCGCAACACGAATATGGGTTTCGCGAAGGCTTGATGTCCAAAGTTGCCGCCCGCCTCAATTCTAACCGCTATGGCGAGGGCCATGTACAGCCTTCATCCGAACGACTTCGCCGAATTGGAACAATCGCCAAGATGGTAATCGCCTTGGCCTTACTTATAGTAAGTGCATCGGCGCAGATGGGCAGGATCATCCCCGTTCTTGATCCGCTCAATGCGTTAATACCAACCTGCACTGATCAGAACCTACGGGCCCATTTGCGGCGGCCGATGGT